>JAUPKO010000827.1 GCA_030837395.1 Actinomycetota bacterium
CCGGCGTCGGCATCGTGGCGTTCAACCGGCGCGACCTCGCCGCCTGACCTGAGCGGAAGGCCCGCTCAGCGCGCCATCGGCGCCTCGGAAGAGGTCGCCAGCCCCTCCATCAGGGCGGCCCGCACGAGCGTGAGCTCTGGGGGCACAACATCAAGCAGCAGGTCGAACGCCGTCGCCACGAAGGCCACCGGCAAATCCCGTGCGGCCAGCACCGACTCGAACCATTCGACGTACTCATGCACCAACGTCCCGTCAGCCACCAGCGCCGCCGAACTCGCCGCCTGCAGCGTGGCCAGCAGGTCGACGCGAGTCGCCCGCACCGCATTGCCGGACTCCCGCAGCCACGGCCAGGCCGCCAACGACAGCGCCATGGCACTCTCAACCATGGTGGGCCCTTCCTGCCGTAGCAGATTGAGTTCGGCGGTCCTGTCCGGCGAGCCCATGGGTGGCCGCGGTTCCACACGCGGCCGTGCCAGCGCCGCCATCAGCGCGTCGGCGCCATCCTCGAAAGTCGGCGCCCACACATCGGCCCCCACCGCCTGCGCCCACCTGCCGTCCGGCCCGTACCCTCGACCGCCGCAGATCACCGTCATGCCCAACTCCCGCAGCGCGCTGACCGTCGCCCAGCTCCCCACCAGCGACAGCGGCATCGAGCAGGTGACTGCCACCGCGGGCGGCGGGTCGAACTCGAACATCTCCACCAGCAGGTCCGCCGGAATGGATGGGCCGATGTACGACACCTCGCACCCGCGCAGCCGCAGGATCTCCGAGGCCATCCGACCCGGTAGCACGTGCCACTCACCTTCGCTGCAGGCGACGATCGCCTGGCCGGCCGACCCTTCCTCAATGGCCCCCGGTGCCCGCATGGCAGCGTCCGCCACGGCCTGCAAGGCAGCCTCCGCGATCGCCGAGGCCCGGTGTTCCTGGGCGACGCTCCAGGTGCCGGTCTGCCACCCCTCGCCGATGCGGGCCTGCGCGCCGACCAGCAGGTGGGTGATGATCGACTCCGGTGGCTCCCCCTCGCCGAGCAGATCCAGGGCGATCCCGACTGCCGTCTGCCGGTCGCCTTTCATCGCGGCCGCCAGGTAGGCCTCGATGGCCGGTTCGAGCGCGGGCCGCCCAGGGGCGATCGTGTTCATCCCTCGTCACCTCCACACGTCGCGAAGTCAGCATCCTGCCGACACACCCTGTTGCGGCCGGCGGTCTTGGCTTGGTACATCAACGCATCGGCCAATGCCAGCGCCACCTGCCCTGGGCGTTCGCCGCTAGTCTCGTCCTCGCCGGGCACGCTTGCCACCCCGGCGCTGAAAGTTGTCGCGTAGGGCGCCTCCGAGGCCCACTCGGCCCGCACCTGGCACAACCACTGGGCGGCCTCGGCCAGGGGGGCATCGGGGTAGATGATCACGAATTCCTCGCCGCCGAGCCGGCCGACGATGTCGAGGTGGCGCAGGCGGCGGCGGACGAACCGGGCGAACGTCGAGAGCACCTCGTCGCCGGCGGCGTGGCCGAAGGTGTCGTTGACACGTTTGAAGTGATCCAGGTCCACCAGGGCGATGCTGTCGCCGGCGGCCGCACGGTTGAGCGCCAACTCCAGCGAACGCCGGTTCCACAGGCCCGTCAGGGCGTCGCGTGTGGCGTCGGTGGTGAGGGAGTCGCGGCTGTTGCGGTGGCGCACCATCAGTCGAGCGTCGTTGACCGCCGGCACCACAAAACGCGACACCAACCGTTGCACCGCGGCGGAGTCGGCCGCCAGCACCCTCGGTTCGCCACCGTCCAAGCTGATGTCGATGGGCAGGGTGGCGGTCTCGTTGCCGTCGGCCGGCACGACGCGGGCGCCCATCTGCTCGCACAGTCGCACGATGATCGCCTGGGCGGAGTCGGTGTCCTTGGTGCGCAACAGCGCCCGGGTGGCCTGGTAGGCGGCCCGCAGGGCTTGGTCGTCGGTCGGCGGTTCGGCTGCGGTCATGTCCAGCGGCCCTCCACTCTTCCCCGTCGGCTGCGGTTCCGGTGACCCCATCGTACGAGGGCGGCGGGCGCCACCCGGGTGCGGTTGCAAGCCTTGTCGGCAACACCTCAGGTGAGGACGACGACGCCCATCATGCCCGCGTCCTCGTGCGGCAGGATGTGGCAGTGCTGCACGATCCGCCCGGTGAACTCGGTGGGCCGGAACCTGACCGTGAGCCTGCCGGGCGAACCTTCGGCCTTGGCTGGGGGGATCCGGTAGGTGTCGAAGAAGGTCGGTTGGGCCAGCGGCGTGCCGTCCTCGGCCACGACGAAGAAGGGGTTCGTGTGGATGTGGAACGCGTGGTCCTGGTCGGAGAGGTTCTCGATGGTCCACTCTTCCACGGACCCCACCGCCATGGGCACCTCGTCGGGGCCGTCCTGGAACGCAACCCCGTTGACCGTCATGGCGCTGGTCCAGGACCCGAATTGCACCGTCCGGCGGGTCCGCACGGCATCGGCCGGGATCGGCTCGACCTGCGACGGCAGCGCGCTGGGCACAGCCATCGACATCGGCTCCCCCGCGACGTCCACGGTGAGGAAGGTGATGTCCGGCTGACCAAAGCCGGGCACAGCACGACCGACCAGCCGCGCCTCGCCGACCTCCGCGGGCATCTGCACCAGCACGTCCAGCCGGTTGCCCGGCACCATGAGTTGGCTGTCGACCGTCCGCACTTTGGGCAGCGTCAGACCGTCGTACGCCAGGATGTGCAACGAACCCGGCACGGGCGTGCCGTCCGCGCCCACCAAGGCGAGGTCGAAGTAATCGATGGGGTCAGCGTTGAGGATGCGCCAACGCTGGACCTCGGACGGGCGCGCCGTGGTGCTCTGGTCGACCTTCCCGTTGAC
>JAUPKO010000828.1 GCA_030837395.1 Actinomycetota bacterium
CCGATCTGGGAGGTGCCGCCTTCCGACGCCGACGTGGCCGAGGTGGTGATCGAGGACAACGTGCAGATCAGCCACGACTGCAAGATCCTCAAGGGCGTGCGCATCGGCGCGCGGGCGGTGATCGGCGCGGGCTCCGTGGTCCGCTCGATCTTCCCCGAGGACGCGGTCGTGATGGGCAACCCCGCGCGGGTGGTCAAGCGCATGACCCCCGACGCCTCGGCGTAGCGGCTGATGCGCGGCGACGGCGTGGTGCTCGTCACCGGCGGCGCCGGCTTCATCGGCAGCAACCTCGTGGCGCGCCTGGTCACCGATCCAGGCGTCAGGCAGATCACCGTCGTCGATGACTGTTCGACCGGTTGCACCGCGCTGCTGGGGTCGGACCTGGCGCATGTCGACTTCCGGCTCGGCACCGTTCTCGACTCCGCCCTCCTGGACGATGCCGTCGGCGGGTCGGACGTCATCGTGCACTTGGCGGCCGTGCCGTCCGTGCCGCGCTCCGTCGCGGACCCGCTGCGCAGTCACGAAGCGAACGCCACCGGCACGCTTTACGTGCTGGAGGCCGCCCGCAGGGCGGGCGGACCAATGGTGATCGCGGCCTCGTCCTCGTCCGTCTACGGTGCGCAGCCGATCATCCCGAAGCGGGAGGATTCGCGCCCGATGCCGTTGAGCCCGTACGCCGTCACGAAACTCGCGGCCGAGGCCTACCTCGGCGCGTATCACTCGTGCTTCGACCTGCCGGTCCTGCCTCTGCGGTTCTTCAACGTGTACGGTCCGCGGCAGTGCGCAGGACACCCCTATGCCGCGGTCGTGCCGACGTTCCTGGACGCGGCCATGCGCGGTCGTCCGCTGGTCGTCCATGGGGATGGTTCCCAGACGCGGGACCTGACACATGTCGACACCGTCTGCGACGTGATCATGGATGCGCTTCATCGCCGGGTGGTCTCGCTCTGGCCGGTGAATCTTGCGTTGGGGACCAGGACGTCGCTGCTGGAGCTGATCGATCTAATCGGTGGCCTCCTCGGGAGGCGCCCCGACACCGTCCACGTCGATCCCCGTCCAGGCGATGTGCCCCATTCCCAGGCCGATCCGAGTCGGTTGCTCGCCTTGTTCCCCGAGACCCGTCCGAAGCCTCTGCGGGCAGGACTCGCAGACACCCTGGCCTGGCACCGCGCCCAGCAGATCGGGCCCGAGGGGAACGCCGCGCTGCAGCCCCCTGCGGTCACCACGGCCCTGGGAGCCGTCCGGTGAACATCCTGATGTACCACCTCGTCGGAGAAGGCTCGGGCCCGATGACCGTGCCGCTGCACCGGTTCATCGGACAGATGGAACTGCTGGCAGCGGGCCCAGAACGCCTTCTGACCGAGGACGACCTGCATGCCCACGTCCGTTCCGGCACGCCGCTGCCGACCGATGCCGTCCTGCTCACCTTCGACGACGGCTATGCCAATACCGTCAGCACGGTCCTGCCCGTGCTCGACCGCCTAGGCCTGCCTGCCGTGATGGCCGTCTGCAGCGGTTACCTGGGAGCAGACCTGCCCCGCCGGGTCCGCCACCCCGTCCAGGAGATGGCCGATCTGGAGCAGGTCCGCCGCTGGATCGACTCCGGACGGGACATCGCCGCACACGGCTACACCCACCATCGGCTGCCCCAGGAGAGCGATCTCGCGCTGCGCTGGCAGGTGGGCGGCGACCACGAGACCCACGCAAACCTGCTGGACGCCTTCCGCATGGCACTGGGCAGCCACACAGACCCGGCCAGCGCGCAACAGGCCGCCCGCCAGATCGACATCGACCTGTCACCTCGGGAGTGAGGACCATGGACATTGCCCCTCGCACGGTCGCCCTCTACTGGCACAACGGACGCAGTCTCGGTCACACCTCCCGGATCGCCAAGGTGGCCCGCTACCTCCTCCGCTCGACCACGGCGTACTCCGTCGCGGGAATCACCGGCGCCTACCGAGGCCTGGATCTTCTCCCCGCAGACGTGGACATCGTCAAGATTCCCTCGTTCGCGAACTTCGACGACCCGAGCGGTTGGAACCTGCGACCCCGCCTCGCTCTGGACGCGGACACGCTGACCCGCACACGCACCGATCTGGTCACCACCTTCCTGCGGCACTACCGCCCCGATGTCCTGGTGTGCGACCACATCCCCCGCGGCGCGGACGACGAACTTGTGCCCGCCCTGGAGGCCAGCTATCCACGTCACGCCGTCCTGGGCCTGCGCGGGGTCTTGTTCGATCGGGACAAGACGGTCCGGAAGTACTTCGGCCCCGGCCGAGGTCCGTGGATCCTCGACCACTACTGCCAGTTCAACGTCCACACCCATCCCGAGGTGTTCGACCTGGCGGACTACTACGGCATCTCCGGCGAGGCAGCGGACCGCCTGCACTACACCGGCTACCTGTCCGAACCGTACGCGCCGACCCGGGAGCAGGCCCGTGAACATGTCGGCGTCGCCAGCGACGACCGGCTGATCGTCGTCGCCATGGGCGGTGGGCAAGGGGCG
>JAUPKO010000829.1 GCA_030837395.1 Actinomycetota bacterium
GGCGGGTTGATGCTGGCACGCTCGGCAGGTGCGTGCAGGTTGCCCCCGGCTCGGGCCCCCTCCTGGCCCCCGCCCGGGCAGGTTGGCAGGGTGTGTGCGGGCGGAGTTGGCGTGCTTTCCCGGTGGAGCCACATGCGTCTCGCAGTCGCCGAATGCCGCCACATGCGCCTCGCAGTTGCCGAATGCGGCCACATGCGCCTCGCAGTTGCCGAATCGGACCGTGGAGGCCCCCCACAGCGAACCACGGGACGCGGTTGGTCGCATTAACCGACTGCGGGACGCGGTTGGTCACTGTGACCCTGCGGGTCTTCTACCAGCGAGTCGCCCAACACCTGGCGATCCACACACCGGCCAGACCATCTGTTCATATCCGCATATTTCCGAACGCTTCCTGTAGGAACCTTCGCACCGTGCCGGTGACAGCCATCCGAGCACACCTGCGCGCGGTCCTCGCCTCGGTGGAGGCGTGCGACCGCGTTCTGCTGCCCATCGAGGCGCTCGCCACACCGCACCGATTGGGCGCGACACAGGAACTCGCGGCACTCGAAAGGCTTCCCGCTCACGTTCGGTTGCCGCCGGTGACTGTTGCGACGTCCGCCCTCGCTACGGAACTGGCCGCCCACCACCGCTCACCCGCGATTGACTCCGTGCCCGCGTAGACGCCGTCGTCGGGGTTGTAGAGGGTGGTCTACTTCACCATCACCCCAACAACCCGCGCCGAACACCGCCTCGCCACACGCCGACCCCCGCACCCCACCCGCACACACGCCCAGGCCGTCCACAACCAGGCGGGCCTAAACCTCTGCCCACGCCCAGGCGGTGATCCAACTCAGCGCCGGCGCGCCACCGTGACGCGCGGACGGCCGGTGAGGTCTGGCAGATCCCGGATGTCGCCGTACCAGCCGCTGTCACGTAGCACCCCAGGCACGCCTGGGTCCGCAGCTGTCGGGCCACCACCCTGCACATCCCCATGCTCCATCGCCAGCACCCCACCGGGCCGCAGCAGAACTGCCGCGGTCCGGCACACCCCGCGCACCACGTCCAGCCCGTCCGTACCGCCATACAGCGCAGCCGCGGGATCATGAAGGGCGACTTCTGGGTCCCGGGGGTCACAGTCATCCGGTATGTAGGGCGGATTGCACGTAACCAGCCGGGCCCGTCCGGTCAGGTCAGGCACTGGATTGTCCGTCGCGTCGGCCTGCACTGGGAGCACCTCCGAGCGCCGCGCCGCCAGCCGTTCGTGCTGAGCCTGCACATTCCGCTCAAGCCAGAGGAAGGCATCGGGCTCACGCTCAACGGCGAATACCTGCACTCCGGCACACTCATCTGCAATCGCGAGCCCGATGGCGCCAGACCCCGCGCACAGGTCCACGACGATCGCCCGCGGTACCCGCAACTCCGCGGGCATCCCCGCCAATTCGTCGTCCGCCAGCGCTGCCAGGGCAGCATCGACCAGGACCTCGGACTCGGGCCTCGGAACGAAAACCCCAGGACCCACCTCCAGCGTCAGATGCCGGAATCCCACCCACCCCAAAATGTGTTGCAGCGGTTCCCGCGCCACCCGCCGAGCCGCAAACTGCTCAATGCGATCAAGCTGATCGTCCGTGGGGTCCGGCGCTAGCGGCAACCGCGCCGGCTCCACCCCCAGCACATCGGCCACGATCCGTGCCGACTCCGCGTCCGCGCTCTCGATGCCGGCCGCCGCCAATGAGTCCCGCACCGACCGGCGGACGCGCGACGCCGAGACTGTCACCCCGGGTCGCCCGCCAGTCTGGCCGCGGTGTCGGAGTCCACGCACGACTGGATCACCGGGTCGAGGTCCCCCTCCAGCACGGCATCGAGGTTGTAGGCCTTGTACCCCGTGCGGTGATCGGCGATCCGGTTCTCGGGGAAGTTGTACGTGCGAATCCGCTCGGACCGGTCGACCGTGCGCACCTGCGACTTACGCATCGCCGAGGCCTCCTCGGCAGCCTGTTCCTCGGCCGCCGCGACCATCCGAGCACGCAGGATCCTCATGGCCTGGTCCTTGTTCTGCAGTTGCGATTTCTGGTTCTGGCAACTGACCACGATGCCTGTCGGCAGGTGCGTGATCCGCACGGCCGAGTCGGTGGTGTTGACGCTCTGGCCACCCGGACCGGACGAGCGGAACACGTCGATCCGCAGGTCGTTCGGGTCGATCTCGACCTCCACGTCCTCGGTCTCGGGGAACACCAGCACCCCGGCCGCCGAGGTGTGAATGCGTCCCTGCGACTCGGTGACCGGCACCCGCTGCACCCGGTGCACCCCACCCTCGAATTTGAGCCGGGCATAGGGCGCCGAACCGGGTTCGACCACTCCACGTGCCTTGATCGCCAGCGCCAGGTCCTTGATGCCGCCAAGGTCACTCTCGACGGTGTCGAGCACCTCCACGCGCCAGGCACGTGCCTCGGCATAACGCTGATACATGCGCGCCAGGTCGCCGGCGAACAGTGCCGACTCGTCACCGCCCTCGCCGGCCTTGATCTCCAGGATCACGTCGGAGTCGTCCAGCGGATCTCGAGGCACGAGCAATGCCGACAACTCCCCGGCCACCTGTTCGCGCTCGGCGGCGAGTTGCTCGGCCTCCGCGGCAAAAGCCGCATCGTCGTGCGCCAACTCCAGCGCCGCACCGAGGTCGTCGCCGAGCGTCAACCACCGCCGATACATATCGACCGTCGGGCGCAGCATCGCATGGCGCTTGCCGACCCGTCGGGCTTCGGCCTGGTCGGTGTGCAGCGCCGGATCAGCGAGGCGCTGCTCGAGCAGGTCGTGCTCGACGACAAGCTCCTCGCAGCGTTCGAACACCTACTTCGACGCCGCCTTCTTGCCAAAGCGCTTCTCGAAACGCGCCACCCGGCCACCGGAGTCGAGGATCTTCTGCTTGCCCGTGTAGAACGGGTGGCACTGGGAGCAGACCTCGACCACGATGTGGCCGCTGTCCTTGGTGCTGCGCGTGGTGAAGCTGTTGCCGCAGCCGCAGACCACGGTGGTCTCGCCGTAGGCGGGGTGAATGCCGGTCTTCATGGTTTCCTCTGCTTGTTGTGGTCGCCGGGTCGCCGGGCGGTAGATCGCGGGGCGTGAACCGGTACCGAGGGGACGGGGCCATTATGCCAGTTGGCCCGGCGGCGACCCAAACCAGCGTCAGGCCGGTTCGATGTCCGCCCGGCCAGCGATCACCATGACGAGATCCCGGTTCGGGGCCCGCATCTCCGAACCCGCGCCAACAGCGAAGTCGACATCAGTTGCCAGCAGGCGCACGCCCTGCAGGCGCTTCGATGGATTCATCGGAAACCGCATGTGCCACATGTGGTTTGCCACCTCAACCGCGGCGTCGGTGGGCATCGGCCGGTCGATGCCGAGCGGCACGGCGATGTCCTGGCCGTGAACGAGAATGTCCATCAGCGGATCGCGGTCCGTGGTTCCCAGGATCTTCTTGCGCGAACCCACCATCCCGCGCAGAGCGGCGGTGATCTGCGCCTGCGAGCGGGAATCCTCAAGAGCCAGCCGGCGGATCATCGGGTCGAAGCGGAAGCCGGACCTGGCCGCCTCGACCATCGCCCGCAGCGGGCTCATGTGCGAATGCGTCAGGTGGGAGGCGACGTCGCGCACCCGCCAGCCGTCACACAGCGACGGTGCCGTCCACTGTTCGGGGCTCAGACCGTCGAGCAGATCGGCCAGATCGGCGCGCTGGGCGTCGATGACTGCCCAGATCTGGTCGGAGTCCATTCCGCCCACTGGGGTCAGTGGTCGGAATCCATCGACGCCGGCGCAGTCTTGGACACCTGCACCAGGAACTCGTAGTTGGTCTTGGTCTTGCGCAACTGGCTCATCAACAGATCGATGGCCTGATGGGAATCCAGGCCGCTCAGGACGCGGCGCAGCTTGTGCACGACCGAGAACTCATCCGGCGACAGCA
>JAUPKO010000830.1 GCA_030837395.1 Actinomycetota bacterium
ACCCGACGCGCCGCAGCAGCCCGCGCCGCCGCCACCCGGAAAGCCGCAGCCGCCCGAGCCCGAGCCGCAGCCGTCAAACGAGCCGCCGCCCAACGCGCCGCCGCCGCCCGGAAAGCCTCCCGCAAATCCAGCGCCGCCAAACGATTCCTCAAAGGCACCGCCGACGGCTTCGCTCTCGACGCCGTCAAAGGCATCGGACAAGCCATCACAGCAGGAAAAGCAGCCGCCCGAAACCCAGGAAAAGCCATCAGAGCAGCTGCCTCCGCCCAAATCCACAAATTGAGCACACTCCAAGGCTGGAACGATACTGTCACTAATCTTATACCAGCTGGTCGAATGGCTACGGCTTTCGCTGATTCCCTCATCACGCGCTATAAAGGAGGTGACACCGCCGGCGCCGCCGGCTACGCACTCGGAACCGCCGCAGGATTCATCGGCCCAGGAAGAGTCAAAGGCGCCCTTCGCGCCGCAGAAACCGTGCCGACGGTGGGAAAGGAGCTTGTCCCCTACTCATCCGAGTTCGCGTCGAGAAACCTTCTGAACCAGCTGGGAGAGGGTTATGGGCGGACCCCAGGTGGGCGAACACTGAGCGCGCATGCCGCCGATCGTGTGGTCAACGGGGCACCTGGCCGGGCGCCGACCACGCTGGAGCGTGTTGATGAGGTCTTGGACAACCCCACGAAGCTCCGCTACGACCCAGCTCGAGACGCAGTCCGCGTCTCCCAGAAGAGAGCCTTCGTGGTGGCCAGTGGAACTGGACCAGGACAGCATGTGGTTACGGTGATGATCCCGTGACGCGGTCTTATGACGTCGAGGAGTTGGCCCGCAGAGTGCTGGAGGGGGACGAGTCTGTGGCGGCGGCGAGAGCGCTTGAAGCGGCGGTCCTGGGCCAGCGCCTGGAGGATGAGCGTCTCGATGACCTGATGGAGGCGCTGTCCCTCTACGCACCTGGGTCGGGCCGACAGTACTATGAGGCGAAAGAGCTGCGCGAAGTGCTGCAGTGGGCAATGCCACTCTTGTGTGGAGACAAAGATCCCTCAGGGGATAAGTGAGCGCCGGATAGCCTCAGTTGCGTTGTTCCCTGACGCATTGTCGCAGGGGTGCGAGGTGTCCATTCACTTGCGTCCCGAACGCGGAGAGGAACTCGATGTAGGTAGAGCTCCGTGATGCGGTGCTGCCAGCCTGGATCTTTCACGGTTGTGACGGGGCTGGGTCTGTGGTCAGCGGCCAAGCTTTTTGATCATGGTTTCTGTTCGTTGGGCGGGGTTGGGGGCTGACGGTCGCGTCGGTGGCGCCGGGTTCCACGTGCCGGGGTGGTGCGTTCCTGGGTTGTCGGGACGGTCGGGGTCGGGGTCAGGTTGGGATCGGGAGGGTCTTGATCGTCTGCCAGGTGGTGGTCAGGATTGGGGTCCAGGGCCAGTCGGTGCGTAGGTGGAGCCAGGTCTTGCGTTGCCCGTAGGTGATCCGGCCGGGGACGGCGAACAGCCGGAACCGCAGCGTCTGGATGGAGGCTGTGCGCAGGTCGCTGGCGGGTAGGCCTAGGTGTCGGAACGCGGCGAGCAGGCTGGCGGCCAGGGCGACCACGGCGATCCAGGCGACGTTGATCGTCCTGTGTCGTGAGGGCCAGTGGTTCATCCCGATCGCCTTGGCTTGTTTGATGTCGGCTTCCACATGAACGTGGCTCCTGTGACGGGCGTCCAGCCACGCCACCTGCCCGGTCGCCGTGTTCACGGCGATCAGCTGGTAGCGGCGGCCGCGGGCTTTCTCCCGGTCGCTGGCGCGCTTGAGGTACTTGGGGTGCAGGGGCTCGTCCCGGGCGATGATCCGCAAGTCCGGGATTTTCTCGGTCCATTGCGACAGGTTCAGCAGGCCGGTGATGTCCGCGACCCTCGTGTCCTCCAGTAGCGTGCCGTTCTGGTCGATCCCGTTGTGCCATACCGCTTTCGGGGCACGGTCGATGGCGTCCAGCTCCCGGTCGGTGCACGCCCAGCCGACGGAGAACTCCCACCGGCGGCCCTTGACCTCGCCGCCGATCGCGATGTGTTCGAGGAGTTTGTGGGAGAACCTGGCCCCGTCCAGGCGGACCAGGACCCGCCGCCGGTAGGTTCCGGGGATCGCCGCGACGGCGGCGGTCAGGGCGGCGATGTTGTCGGCGGCGTCATTCGAGGTGGCGTTACCGGGGCGGGGGTCGATGACCAGGACGTCGTCGACGTTGTCACACGTGGCCAGGTTCGGGACGAACCCGACACCGCCCTTGTTCTCTGAACTTTGAGATGATCAACGGGGACAGGGTGGCGCCGTCGTGGCGAGGGCGTGGCGTGGCTGGGTGGCCATCTGGTCCAGTTGGGCGAGCTTGCTTCGGGCTGAGGCGAGGTTGATCTGCAGGCCCTCGACCTCGCCGAGCCACCCCTCGCAGCGGGCTTCGTCGATGCGGGCGATCAGGTTGTCGCGGACGTCGAGGAAGCGTTGTCGCTGGTTGGGGTCGGGGCGCAGCAGCGGGCAGCGCAGGCAGGAGTGTTCATGGATGCAGCTGGTGGCGTAGGAGCGGCCGCAGGTGCCCAGGGCGACCTTGCGGTGCTCGAAGTGGCCGAGGAACTCCTGCCACTCGGCGTCGGTGGGGGTGCGGTACTCCTCGCTGGGGCGCAGGGCCCGGCGGCGGGCGATGAAGGCCCGGTGCCCGTTGATCGCTTCCTCGGGGTAGACGGCCTTGTAGCCCATCGTGGTGTTGATGTCGCGGTGCCCGGCGACGAGTTGGGCGATGTGCGGGGGCATGCCGTGCAGCACGGCGTCGGTGATGAACAGCCTTCGGAAGTCGTGGGGGGTGAACCGCAGCGGACGGCCGCCAGCGTCGGTCGCGGTGGCGTCGGTCGCGGTTGACTCCGACGCTGCCTGGGTGATCCAGTCTCGCAGGGTGCCGGCCGGGATCGCGCGGTTGCCCAGCCCGAACTGGCGCTGGAACAGCAAAGGCATGGGCGGGTTCCAGACGCGTTCGTGGGGGTCGTAGGAGGCCACCGAGGGCACGGCCCCGCCGGGTCGCCGGATGCGGTGGATGACTGCGGCCAGGACGTCGGCCAGTTCGGGACTGACGACCAGCAGCCGTTCGACGTCGGTCTTGGACGGGGCGATCTGCAGCAGCGGGATCACCTCGGTGCTGGTCGGCGGGGTGTACTGGACCAGGCTGTGGTGGCTGAGCTCGGTGAGCTCCTCGATGCGGATCCCGGTGTGACGTAGCGTCTCGATGCTCGCCCAGGTCCAGAACGCGCGGTCCTCCTCCCCGGACAGGTCCCGCCGCATGTCGGTGGCCGGGTCCTCGGTCCAGATCCGGGCGGTGGGCGTTCCCCGGTCCGGGGCGTGATGGAGCACCTCGTCGTGGTGGGTGAACTGTCCGCCGGGGGCCGTTGCTGCGGCGGCGGCGAGGCGTTCGGCGGCTGCCCTCGCCCGGGCGTGGACGCGGGCGAGCAGGGCCGGCAGCGCAGGCAGGCGTTCTCGGGTGCGCGCGTCCATGCGCGACTTGCGCCGGCCTCGCTCCTTGACCCGGGACAGGTCCTCGCGTCGGACCGGGGACGGCGCCGCCCAGGGACCCCACCGTGCGGGCTCCTCCATCGCCCACTGGGCGATGTCCAGGTAGAAGGCCCGGACCTGGCCCAGTTGAGCGCGCCCGTCGGCGCGAAGCCGCTGGGCCTGCACGACGGTCCCATCGGCTGTGGTGGTCGCGGTGGTGCTCATCAGGACCCGCTGCTTCCAGGCTGCGGCCACGTCAGGGGCCAGGTGAAGGGAGTTGATCCCGGGATGGTGCAGTTCCAGGTCCCGCCAGAAGAGCCGGCCCAAGGTGAAGGCCAGGGCCCGCAGCGTCGTGTGGTCCAGCGCCGGGGCACGTTCGAGCAGGTACTCGTGCAGCAGGCCCCGGACCTCGTCGCTGACGATGCCGTACCGGTCCAGTAGCTGAGCCGGGCTGAGCTGGCCCGAGGTAGCGAAGGCCCGCAGGGTGGACGGCGCCTCGGGCCCGAAGACGCCCATCTGCGCCAGGACCCCGTAGAAGCCCAGGCCCTTGTTCTTGCGTCGGGAGTCCTGCTCCAGCAGCGCGCCCAGTTCCAGGCAGTCGCCGACGACGATGTCACCGATCGTGCCGCCCTTGGCCGCCAGGATGACCGCTGCCCGCCGCAGCGCCACCCTCTTCATCGTCCGGCCCGCCGAGGACGCCTCACATCGCGCGGACAACTCGGCGAACCCCTCCGGGTCACGGGCTCTGGCCATGTCCCCCGCCAACGGCTGCGGGGAACGGGGCGTCAGCAGCCAGCCCAGGCTGGGACGGAACGCGTCGGCGCAGACCAGCAGGAGCAGGGCCACCCGCAGGTTGCTGGTCACCGACACCGAGGTGCCGGACCGCTGGCTTCCGGACTGCAGCCGCTCCAGCCACGGCTGCCACCAGTCGGCGTTGCCGAGGGCTTCGGCGCCGCTGGAGACCCAGCGCTCCTGCCATGTCTCACCCGGCTGACGGGCCAGCCACTCGATCACCGAGATCAGCCCTCGACGCCTGCGCGCTAACGAGGTCGCCTCGGTGGTGAACGGCGGGGCCAGCAGCCGTTCCAGCAACTGGTCCGCGCTGACACAGGCTCCGGGCCAGGCCGCCGGGACCGCCCGAGGTGGGTAACGACGGCGTAGCTGCTGCATGTCGGGCCCACAGGCCACGAGCGGACAGGGCTCGATCCGCACGGGTGTCGCCGCCCCGGCCGGGATCCGCGGCTGGACCAGGATCATCGTGATGGCCTGTCGAACAACGTGGCCAGGGACTCCGGCCGGTACTGCCCGCCGTCCGGGGCGCCGGGTGGCGGCTGCCGCCGCAATTCCGCCTCGTCAACCAGCCGGCGCTGGTGGGCCAGCACCTCGGCGATCACCTCGCTGGGGGCCGGGGCCAAGTACAGCTGCGTGGTGGACAGGTGGACATGGCCCAGGACCCACTGCACGTCGCACAACGGCAGCAGCGGATCACGGGCCATCCGATAGGCGGCCGTATGCCGCAGGTCGTGTAACGACCAGTTCGCCCCCAACCCCTGGTTGGCCCGCATGAACATCGCCCGTGCCGCGTGATACGTCAACGGGCGAGGCTTGCCGCGGCTGGTCCACCACAGCGGGTCGTCCGGCCCGGCCGGCACCGACGAGCCCAGCGAGCACTGGTATAGCCGCAGCCAGACGAAGGCATCCACGCTGGCCGGCAACGCCTGCACCGCCCGGGACCCCTTGCGCACCACCGTGATCAGCTGCTGTCCGGGGTCGACGTCCCCGCCCCGGGCCCCGAGCAGCTCCGCCGCCCGCGCCCCGGTCGAGACCCAGAACGCGACCAGAGCCCGGTCCCGGTCCGACCGCAGCTGGGCGAAGACCTGGTTGAACCGCTCATCCGGGATCCGCCGCGGCACCCGCTGCGCCAGCCGAGGCCGGTAACGGCCCGAGCGTTCGTTCCCGAAGGGCTCCATCGGGTTGTGATGGGCGTGCGCCCGGCCCCCGGCCCGTTCCCGGACCAGCGGGAACGGGTTGACGATCGGACCGGTCCCGGCCTCGAGGTGGAAGGCGTAGAAGGTGCGCAGGACCGTCTCGCTGTGCGCCAGCGTCGAGGGCGCATACTTACCGCCCGGTGACCGCTTCCCCGTCACCGGATTCGTCGCACCCGCCGGCCGTGTCACCGTCCCGGACCGGCGAGGCTTGTCCACCAGCGCCAGCCACCGGCAGAAGTCACGAGCCTCGCACCGCGTCGCCTGGCCCCACGACACCCCGACAGCCCACAGGAACCGGAACCAGCGCAGCAGATCCAGCGCATACGACCGCTGCGTCGCCGTCGACCGCCCCGCCGCCTGCAACTCGTGCAGGAACCCCGCCACGCACCCCAAGACCTCGCCATCCGGGCCCAGCAGCCGGTACGGCTCCCACATCACGTCGGTCGCGACGACCGATCCCACGTCGTCCACCACGAGCGTGATCAGGTCACGCTGCTCCACACCCTCATCGCCGATCACGACCCCGGACCCTAGCCAGAACTCGGACCCGATCGGCCCACCGACCTGCGGCAACGCCCTCGTAGTTCAGTCAACGGTTATAGGTCGCTTTCGCGTTCTCTTTCTGGTCGCCGGCCACCTTCACGACGGAGGCGTCCAGGTCGATGACCGTGATGCCGGTCAGTTCCCGGCCTGCGACCTTCAGCCACGGGAACCCTTCGGGTCGGGCCGCGAGCAGTCCCCACCACCAGCGGCGGAACCGGCACACCGCTTGGTGGATCCGGGCGACCTGTAACGCGTCGGCCTCGTTCAGGGATCGC
>JAUPKO010000831.1 GCA_030837395.1 Actinomycetota bacterium
GTCGCCGAGCTGATGCCAGCGACCCTCACTCACCGCCACAGTCGCCCCCTCTCAGCACTTCGTCCGTCCGCGTCAACGCATCGGGGTCATGGCACGAGGTCAGGCCCCAAGTCTCTGAGTCAAGATTAGAGGCCGAGAGCCGATCATGGGGGCTGGGTGCGTGACCGGCACCAGAGTCGACACGGTGAACTCCCCCGCAGCGCCACGTTGTGGCCGCGGTCGCACCGCCACCCGGCTGCTGACCGGCGGCCGGCACAGCCACGCGTGACCTTGCCTGCTCCCGCGGCATTCCACCTCAACCTTCACATGCCCAACGTAACGGGGCCACACCGATACCAGTGGACCCACCGGCAGCTCCGCGACGACCGCGGGCAGATGCGCACACTCCGAGGTATTCGCGCACCGTCGCAAGCGAGCCGCGCTGATACGACCGACCTGGACTCAACTGCTGCACGAGCAGGTCGAGGTCCAACTGCGCCCCGACCCCCACCTTGAACGCCGGCTCGTCGCAGTGCTGTCGGGGTGAAGGCGCACCCACCAGGGCAGCTTCCGCGCCCGCACATCAGCAGGGTGCGGCGAAGGCGGCGTCACCCGCACCGCCGCACAGCCCTGGATGTGTCGGATGGGTCTGCCACGATGCCTGAGTGTTCGAATCACCTACGCGGTACGCCGACAGAATCCGGGGTTGCCTGATCGCAGGCGCCGTCGGGGACGCACTCGGGGCGCCGGTGGAGTTCATGAGCGGGGACGACATCGAACGGCGGTACGGGGCGGGTGGGCCGCGGGACTTCATTCCGGTCAGGTTCGGGTCGGTGCAGGGTGTGGGGCTGATCACCGACGACACGCAGATGACCATGTTCAGCGTGGAGGGGATCATCCGCGCCAGCGTCCGCGCCAGGCAGCGGGGGCTGGGCTTCACTGTGGGTGTGGTGCAGCACGCCTACCTCCGATGGCTGGACACCCAACTCCTTCCAGCACCTCCCCCAGATGTTGATGGGTGGCTGGCCCAGGAGCGGTGGTTGTTTTCGCGACGGGCCCCGGGCACCACCTGCCTGTCCGCGTTGGATGCCGCCAACCGCGACCAGTTCGGAGAGGCAGCGGTCAACAACTCCAAGGGCTGCGGAGCCGTCATGCGCTCTGCCCCGTTCGGCTTCTTGCCCGTGTGGGACCCGCCCGAGGACGAGTTTCGCTTCGAGTGCGCCGCGACCGCGGCCGGTTACACCCACGGTCACCCGACGGGTCAGTTGGCTGCTCGCGGCCTGGCATACATCATCGCCGCTATCGTCGCTGGCGCGACTCTTCCCGACGCCATCGACGTTGCCATCCGGCGGTTGGATGTGCTGCCACGGTCGGCCGAAACCACCACGGCGCTGCGCCAGGCCGTGGCGCTCGCCCACGATGGAGAGGTGAGCCGTCAGGCAGTCGAGTCACTCGGCGGCGGCTGGGTGGCAGAGGAGGCGTTGGCCATCGCGGTGTACTGTGCTCTGTCCCGTGCCGAGCCCGCACAGTTGGTCGACGCCCTTGCCTTGGCTGTGACGCATTCGGGCGACAGCGATTCCACCGGGGCGATCTGCGGGAACATCCTGGGGACACTGCACGGCGAAGCCGCAGTGCCAACTCACCTTAGTGAGCGTGTCGAGGGTCGTGACGCCCTTCTGACCCTTGCCGATGACATGGCCACCGAATTCACCCACAGCCCTGATGCTCAGGACGCTGACCTGGAAGCCTGGTGGCACCGGTACCCCGGCTGGTAAGGCCCCCCGATGCGTTGCGCCGACCGAATGCGGGAGGAGCCGCGGGGCGGGGATTTGGCGGAGCGCAATGTCGGGGGTGCTTGATAGCGTCGACGCAAATGCTCCTCGCCGGCCAGGCTGGCGCGGGGCAAACCGCGGCACTCGCGGCCTTCAACCCAAGGGGAGAGAACATGGCAGTCACGCCGAGGGGTTTCTGGTTGGCGGGTCTACCCGGCACTGTCTCCTTTCGAGATCTTGACGCCTACCTCGCGCAGGGGGTGTGGACGTCCCCGAATCCGTCCGGGCAAGTGGGCCAGTTGGCGACTGTGCAGCCCGGTGACTTGATCGCGTTGAAGTCGACTCGCAATCGGACCACCGACCTGCCGTTCTTCAACGCCGACCATCCCGCGTCCGCCATGGCGATCATCGCCACCGGTGAGGTGGTCTCGGTCGACCCGCAGGCAGGGACAGTCCACGTCACGTGGAATCACGCTCAGCCCGACCGGGAGTGGTACTTCTTCACCTACGTCAAGGGTCTGGTCCGGGTGGAACCCAGCGATGCCAGGCGTCTGGAGTTGTTCAACTCCCTGTTCAACGAAGGGCCGCAAGACCTTCAGCGATACCTCGACAATCCATTCTGGTCACACCGATTCGCCGCCGCCCCCGGGCTGAGTTGGATCGCCTTCTACGAGGCGTTCGCCACGCGACTCAAGGAGTTCCGACACAAGCGCGACGACCTGGTGGCGGTGTTCCGAGACGTGGCGACGACCGAGCCACTGCTGTCGTACCTGGTTCAAGACAAGCCGTCCGATGGCGAGGTTGCCCCGATCGAAGACCTTGACCCCTTCACCGCGATGGGTGCCTTCAACAGAGGCATCACCGAGGCCAATCGGATCCGCATCGCGGGCCTGCTCGGGGAACGGCTCGGCGTCACGGCCCCGCCGCCAACGGACTTTGACGCGGTCCCGATCCTCAACAACCTGAAATCCTGGTTCGTGCGCTACTCGGCTGCGCGCGGCCCCGACGACATCGACCTCCTGTGGGACGTGTTCGACGCCGGCCTGGACGTGGCTGATCACGATTCGTCCGACGCCCGCGCGCGATTCGCCGCTGCCTACGACAGTGCCCAGACTGTGAACGGCGTGCACTGGAACCTGTCGATAGGTCTGTTCTGGGCTCGACCTGCCACCTTCGTCCCGTTGGATGATCGGACCCGGGCCTACCTCGCGCGCCACTACAGCCTCGGCGAACCAACCAGCGGCGCCGAGTACCTGGAACTCCTTGATGCGCTGCGCGACCGCTTCACATCGGGCACCACGACCATCACCTCACCCGCGCTGCTGTCCTACGCGGCGTTCTGTTTCGCTCCCTACAAC
>JAUPKO010000832.1 GCA_030837395.1 Actinomycetota bacterium
AAGACGCCACCGGCGGGCTGTTACGCAAGCTCGAACCGCGCGGGGTGCTTGTCATCAAGGACGTCACGTCGATCCTGTCGATGTCCGGTGATGCCCGGGCTGAAGTGCTCGGTGCGCTGCGCGAGGTCTACGACGGGCGGTGGTCACGCAATGTCGGCACCGACGGCGGGCTGACGCTGGAGTGGGCCGGGCGCATCGCGGTGGTCGGTGCGGTCACGACGGCGTGGGATAGAGCACACGCGGCGATCGCCTCGATGGGTGACCGGTTCGTGCTGATACGGATGGACTCGACGACCGGCAGGCAGAAGGCTGGCCGGCGGGCCATCGGCAATACCGGCTCGGAGATTCGGATGCGCCGCGAGCTCGCCAGCGCGGCCGCCGGTGTCCTGGCCGGGATGAACGTCACGCCGATCACGGTCACCGACGCCGAGACCGACGTACTACTCGCCGCCGCGGACCTGGTGACCCTGGCCCGCACCGGAGTGGAGTACGACTACCGCGGCGACGTGATCGACGCGCACGCGCCGGAGATGCCGACACGGTTCGCCAAGCAACTGGCCCAGGTGGTCCGCGGCGGAACCGCAATCGGCATGGAACGCACCGATGCGTTACGGCTGGCGATTCGCTGCGCCCGCGACTCGATGCCACCGTTACGGCTGGCGATCATCGACGACATTGCCGCGCACCCCGACTCGTCGACAGCTGACGTTCGCAAGCGCATCGGCAAGCCGCGCGCGACGGCCGACCGACAGCTACAGGCGCTGCACATGCTCGGCGTACTGGACTGCGACGAGTACGAAATCACGCTGGCCGGTAGGGACGTGACCCGGTGGCAATACCGGCTCGCCGACGGAATCGACCCGAACGCGCTCAACCCCAATTCGGTACCAGATTTAGCGTTACGTACCCCTAACCCCCAAGGAAGAGGGGAGGGCCAAGGGCCGGGCGTATATGCACCCCCCGCTAAATCTGGCACCGCTTCACCAGCAGCGTTACAGGGCATGGCCCCCGACTACCGGAAGTGCTCGGCGTGCGACCTCGACGGCGTCCCCGAGGGCCGCTCGATGCACTGGGACTGCGAACGCAAAGCGTCGGCCGATCTGCACTCAAACACCACTCACCCTGACGCGGAACTGACGGCATGACCGCCACCCCGAACGCCGACGACCCCACCGCCTGGTGGGGGCGACTCACCCCGGAGCAGCGCGACACCATCACCGCTGTCATCGCGAAGTACGTCAACCTGACCGGAGTCGCCGTCACCATGCCCCCGAGTTGGGAAGCGATGAACGAAGCACTGCAATGGCAGAGCCTCGAAATCGACATCCTCGAAGGGCACGCCGCCTGGCTGTCGAAAACGAAGGCACTCTTCGAGCGCCGCGGCTGGCCGTGGACAACCGGCGAACTGGCTGCGCGTTCGCACATTCGCGAGGTCGGCGAATGACCATGAACAAGCGCTTTACCGTCCGCATCACCGGTATCGACGGCGACGACCCGATGATGGACAGCGCCGGAATGCAGTTGCTCTACGGCGTCACCGCCGACGAGATCCGCGCCCTGTTCGGTCCGTTCGGCACCGGCGCGATCCCGCCCGAATGGATCAAACGCAGCCGACGACGGCACAAAGAGGCCGCCGCAGCCACCGGGTCCGAAGACCTCGATGACGCCCTGACCTACTGGGCTCGCAAGGATCACAACGCCGAGCTCGATCTGGTGGTGACGTGATCGCCATGCGCCTCCCGCTCTGCTGTGTCTGCCACGGCGAGCCTCGCGACGATGGCTCGGCGCGGTGCTGGGGGTGCGGTCCTGGCCGTGTCCGAGCCGAGCGGCCAAAACCCCCGATCACCCCGTTAGACCACGCCGCCGAACTGCTCGGCGACGACGACACCCCGACGCCAGAACCCACCGCCACCACAGAAGGGCAGACCCTATGAGCACCGAGCAACCGCCAACTGACCCCGCCGCGGAAATCTTCACCGCCACCGATGCCCGCCGGGCGGTCGCGCTCATCGCCCACGCTGCTGCCGGGGACCGCGCTGGTATGCGGCTGATTCTGGCCGAGGCCGCCGACGTGGGCGAGCTCGGCGACCTTGCCGCCGCGTCGGCCGCCACGACGCTGGACTTCTGCCCAGCACTGCGCAGCGCCGAGGGGCTGGCCGCGCTGCGCGAGCTCGCCGCCGCCCTGGCCGCCGCCGAGGACGACCCAGAGGCGGCGTCGTGAGGATTCATGGCGCCCGCGACCTGGCCGTTGATGTGTGGGCCGATCCTCCGGCGCTGCAACGCGACTCAGCGGAGCGCGTGCAGATTCGTATCGGGGTCAACCGCTACAGCACCACTGCCGACGAGGCCGCCAGATTCGCCGCCGCACTGCTGGCTGCAGCCGAGAAGATCAAAGGTCCGCAGTGACCGGCGGTGTGGTGGCCCGCGCCATCGCGATCACCGAGGCCGGCGCGCGTGAACTGGTCTCGGCCCTCGATGAACTGGACCGGCTGGCCCGGCCGGACCGGCAGCTATCGGCGTCGCTTGCCGCGATCCGGCGCGAGCTTGCGGCCTGCACGTCTCGTGTGGTCACTTCTGCCGACATAAGCGCGGAAGCTATTGGGGCGCTGGGTGATCCACACTGGCCGACGATGATGGATACCACGACCGCAGCCACCGAGCTCGGCATCACCCGCGACGGTGTGACCTGGCTTTGCCGTCGCAAGCACCTGCACGCCACGCGGCTGAACGGCCGATGGCTGGTCGACACGTCATCGCTTCTGTCTTATCGCATCCAACGCGAACAGCGTCTATCGGAACGGAGTCTGTAAATGGCCAATCCATTGGTGCCGACACTGAGCGGCCCTAACCAACTGAGCATGTCCACCCTGCTCGCTAACCCGACGCGACTCAACGGCATGATCGCCAAGCTGGCCGCCCAGCAGCTTGTCTGTGACGCGTTCTTCCGGCCCGCCGGGACCGCCGTCACCGGCGGACAGCTGCTCTATGACGTGCTGGTCAACGGGGGCAACTTCGCCTCTCGTGACGTCGAACTGCGCGCACCCGGTGCGGAGTACATCATCACCAGCGGCGACGCGATCCGCGACCAGGCAGTGCCCAAGGACTGGGGCGCCAAGGTGCAGATCCTCGACGAGGAACGGACCCGGCTCGATCCCACGGTGCTGGCAAACCGCCTGATCCAACTGGCGAACAGCATCAGCCGCAAGATCGACCAACTGGCTATCGCCGCCGTCGATGCCGCCCTGAGCAAGTATTCGATTGTCGGGGTTCCCGGCCATGATTGGAGCTCGCTTGTCACGGTCGGCCCGCTCGACGACATCACCCCGAATGCCGACCGGCCCACTGCCGACATCAGCAATGCGTCACTGCTGGCCCGCGTCGAGGACACCGGCATTGCCGAGCCCGACACGATCGTGCTGCACCCCGGTCAGCTTCAGTCGCTGCGCCAGGGTTACGGCTCGGAACTGCCGAACGTGCTGGCGGGCGTCGGGATTCAGAACGTCCGCACCTCGTTGCAGGTTCCCAACGGCACCGCCTATGTGGTCACTGCCGGGGCCGCCGGCGTGATGGGTTTCGAGGCCACGCCGTACGGACAGACCAGCGGACAGAACGGGCTTGCCACCGAGGTCATCCCCGACCGCGAACGCCGCTCGATCTGGATTCAGTCCTACGCTGTTCCGGTGTTCGCGACCGTGGTCCCGGGCGCCATCCGCAAGATCACCGGCCTGGCGGGCGCGTGATGGCGACCACCGCGAAACGAACGCGGCCACCGACCGCGCACGCGCTGGCCCGCGCTGTGGCGGTGCTGGCTCGTCAGGGTCTGGTCGCACTCCCGAACGCGGACCTCACGGCGTTGCGCGAGCAGGCCGCCGCGGCCCCGCTGGCCGACAGCCTCGACCGTGACCTGTTGGCGATGACCCAGCGACGTTGACACAGACCGTGAATCCGGCCGCGTATCTCCGCATGGCCTCGACGAGCCCAGTTCCTCTGGGTTGGGCGCGCGGCCGGATTCACAACACGACACCGACACGATGAGCACCGCGAGCAAGCCCAAACCGACCACCGCGAGCAAGCGCAAACCGACCACGACTCAGCAGGGTCTCGGGTGGCGGCACCAACAGCGCGCCGAGCAACTGAGACGCCGCCACCACGACGGCGCGGCCTGCGACTGGTGCGGCAAACCGATGTATCTCGACGCGCGCCGCAACTGGGACCATGACCCCGACAAGCGCGCCAGTGGGACACTGCACGCCGACCACGGTGCGATGACCAGGGCACAAGCGATCCGGCTCGGTATCCCGATCCCGCTACCCGACCGACTGCTACACGGCAGATGCAACCAACAGCGCGGCGACGGCGTCAACGACCACCTGGCCGCGAGTAAGCGTGAAACCCCGGCCGTCACCGCCGACGCGCGGCTGCTGATGCCCTGGCCCTGGCAGGCATAGCCGAAAGCTGTTGAGCCACAACGGCACTCACGCTCGAAAGTGGCTGTGCCGCAACGGGACACGCCAGGCAAGGCCCCCCGTCGGAAATATGCAGGTGGGGGGCCTAATCGCGCCATGAGGTCCTCTCAGGAACTTTTTTTTCGCGACCGAGACGTTCCGTTGTAACGCATTGCGCCGCAACGACTTTCGCGATCCAAAGCCGTTGCGGGCGTGGCACTTTCGCTGACCGACTCAGCTAACCGCACGAGTTGGACGAACAACGATTCCGGCCAAGTCAACGGGGCGCAGGTCTAAGGATCGATGTGGTACTGCGGTGCCCACGGGTACGAATCGGGGCCAGGGCCGACCTGGTAACAGTTCGACCCACCGATCCACGTCCCGATGTCCCTGTTCCAAACAGGCTGATTGTTGAAACACCGTTGCCATGAACCGTCCGGTTGGATCGGCCCGTCGCAGTAGCCCACGAAGGGGCGCTGTTCGCATCCTGCGCTGGCGGGCGCGGCAACGCTGACGCCGGCCGCCAACATCGCCAA
>JAUPKO010000833.1 GCA_030837395.1 Actinomycetota bacterium
GCTGCGCACCACCTTGTCGTGGCTCCAGCGGTCGCGGTAGAACACGTCGCCCTCACGGCCGCCGTGCCGGGTGACGGTGCGCAGGTCGGCCGAGACTTTGCCGGGGGTGAAGTAGCGCCCGGCCTTGACCAGGAAGTCGCCCGCGATCTGATCGGAGGCGGTGCCGTTGCTGCTCACTGGTTCTTCTTCCTCTTGGAGGGCTTCTGCTTGGGACGCTGTGTTTCGTCTGCTGGGGTCGTCGACGCGGTGCCATCGGCCGACGGACCGCCGACGGGTGAGATGACGCGTTGCGGTGTCAGGTCTGGCCGATTCAGGCGTGCCAGGCAGGCGGTGGGAGTGGCCCACACCTGCATCTGCTCGACTTCGACGCCCTGGTCGGTGCGGCGCAGGATGTCGGTGAGAAGGGCGGTGTGGATGTCGCAGATGACCGGATGATCGGCGATCAGCGCGGCGTAGGGGCACGTACGAAGTGCGATGGAGTCGCCCAGTGGCGAGACCTCCGCAGAGAAGCCCACCCTGGTCAGTGCTTCGGCGGCGGCATGCACGGCCTCGTCGGGCGTGGCCACCTCGCGCGGGGAGAAGTCCTTGCCCATCGCCTCGGCCCAGCGCTCGGCGGCCTCGATGACGAATACCTCGTCGGCGGAGTCACCGGCACCCAGCTGGGCGTCCAGGGTCGCCCGCAGTTCGTCCACGATCTTCTGTCCGTGATTCGATGCTTGGTAGAGCCACGGCGGCCGCCCGCGGCCCCGGGCTTCGCCGCGGGTGCGCGTCACCTCGCCGCCGGCCGCGAGCACCTCCAAGTGGCCGCGCACGGTGTTGCCGTGAAGGCCCGTGGCGGTGCACAGATCATCGATGCTCATGGGCACCGCGCTGTCGCGCAGCAATTGCAGGATCTGCTCTCGGGACGCTTTGGTGACGTCTTCGGATTTGGGGGACAGCTTGGGGGTCAGGGCGGACAACCTGGCCAGCGTCCACCCCACGCCAGAGGTCGGTGCCATGCTCATGACCTATTTCTACCACACCCCCCGGTGAAAACAATAAACACGGGGTATACCTTGGCTAGTGGAGAAAATAACCGACGTGATCCGACTATCGGGTCCTCCGGCTGGACGCCCGGGGCCCGCGAGCGAGAGGCCGACGATGGCAACCGAATCGTCCAGCACCACACCCGGTGCCAGCCGGGACGACGCGATCGACCACACCCCGCTGCCAGACGTGGCAGTGCCTGGCCGGGGCAAGGTGCTGGTGCTGGCCACCCTCGCCTTCACCCTGATGTTCGCGGTGTGGCTGATGTTCGGGGTGCTGGGCATCCCGATCCGCAAGGAGTTCGGCCTGACCGATGTGCAGCTGGCCTGGATCACCGCAGTGGCGGTGCTCAACGGCGCCATCTGGCGACTGCCCGCCGGCATCATCGCCGACCGCCGTGGCGGCCGCCAGATCATGGCGTGGATGTTGGCGCTCACCGCCATCCCGGCGTACCTGATAAGTCAGGTCAACTCCTACGCGATGCTGATGGTCCTGGCGTTCCTGGTCGGCTTCGCGGGCAACTCGTTCAGTGTGGGCATCTCGTGGGTGTCGGCCTGGTGGCCGCGGCACCTGCAGGGCACGGCGCTGGGCGTGTTCGGCGCCGGCAATGTGGGCGCCTCCGTGACCAAGTTGATCGGCCCCACGCTGATCGCGCTGGTGCCGGCGGCCGGCCTGCTGGGCGGCTTCGTGCCGGGCGGATGGCGCTTCGTCCCGTTCCTCTACGCGGTGCTGTTGCTGATGATGGCCGCTGCGACGTGGTTCATCGCACCCCGGCATGATCACAAGCCGGGCCAGGGCCGATCACTCGGCTCGATGCTCCTGCCGCTCAAGCAGGTGCGGGTGTGGCGGTTCAGCCTGTACTACGCCGTGGTGTTCGGTGCCTACGTGGCGTTGGCGGCGTGGCTGCCCAAGTACTACGTGGATGTTTATGGCCTGGAGTTGCGCGATGCCGCGTTGCTCACAGCGCTGTTCATCTTCCCGGCCTCGCTGCTGCGGCCCTTCGGTGGCTGGCTGTCGGACAAGTACGGCGCCCGCAAGGTCATGTACGGCACCTTCACCGTGATGTTGATCGCCTCCGGAATCCTGATGATGCCCTACGGCTACATCGTGCTCGAACGCAACGACGGCACCACCAGCACCGTGGCGCCGTGGAGCGTCGGCGTTGTGCTCTTCACCGTTCTGGTGTTCATCGTCGGGGTCTCGATGGGCATAGGCAAGGCTGCGGTCTACAAGCACATCCCCGAGTACTTCCCGCATGACGTCGGCGCGGTGGGCGGCCTCGTCGGTTCGATCGGCGCCCTCGGCGGATTCTTCCTGCCGCCAATGTTCGCCTACGCCACCGAGTGGACCGGTGCACCTCAATCGACCTTCGGCGTGCTGTTCCTGCTGACCCTCAGCGCGGCGATCTGGATGCACCTGACGATCGTGCGGATGCTGCACAAGTCCAGCCCCGATTTCGGCGGCAAGTTCGACGCCGACGATGTCCACCCCTCCGACGCCTCCCGCGAGGCTGACCGGCGGGCCCTGCTGGTCGGCGCCGCCGTCGGCGGGGCACCACCGGACCCCACGACTCCGCCCGACCCCCCCCCTCCGGCAGGCCCCCGCACACGACCGCCACCGCCACCCCCGCACCCCCCGCCCGCCA
>JAUPKO010000834.1 GCA_030837395.1 Actinomycetota bacterium
ACAGAACCGGCGAAGGATGGGTCTACTGCGCGGTCGCGCTCGACGTGTTCTCCCGCCGCGCAGTCGGCTGGTCCATCGCCGACCACTTACGCACGGAGCTGGTCGCTGACGCGTTAGACATGGCCCGGTGGCGACGCAAACCGCCACCAGGCCAAACCGTGGTCCATTCTGATCATGGCCCTCAATGCACGTCCTGGCTTTTCGGGCAACGATTACGCGCTGCAGGACTCATGGGGTCAATGGTGTCGTCGGTTCCTGCTACGACAATTCCATGATGGAATCATTCTTCGGATCGATGCAGATCGAACTGCTCGACCGTCGTAGCTGGACCACACGCAGCGAACTCGCCAGCGCGATCTTCGAATGGATCGAACCGTTCTACAACCCGGTCCGGCGTCACTCGGCGTTGGGCTACCTGTCACCTATTCAGCACGAACAAGTTCACAACAACGCCGCAACCGCGGCATGATCACCACACCGCAACTGTCCGCGGAACCGGGGGAAGGTCAAGATCCCTCAACACAGATCCGTTGCTGCCTCCAGTGGGGCCTGGCATCTGCGGTCGACTGTGACGTTGGCAAGTGCGCACGAGTTGTGCTCGGTCGGATGTAGGGAGCACCGGCTACGTACTCCACGACAGCTCGACGAGAACTTGGTCGCCTTCCGTTTCCTCATCAACTCTGAACTTGTTGATGAGTTCAGCGCCAGCTGGCGCCCCGAGGTTGCGGTCTGTGGCAGGGGCGACGATCGTCATCGACGCAGCGTTCGGCTCGCGGAAAAGTGTGACCCATGCCTCGGCACCGACCGGCAGGGTCTCGACGGTGGTGTGAAGAATTTGTTGGATCGCATCGAGTTGAGCGCTGGAGGGCTCAACGACTTTCTCGGCGCACTGCACGGACAAGGACGCGCCTCGGGAGTGGGCAAGTTGGACGCACAAGGTCATCGCGTCCCCAAGTGCACCTAGGTCCGGGTCGATCTTCACCAGGGCCCGCAGGTACACCTCCTCGTCTGAGCACCGCTTGCGGACCCGCGGATCCGTGGGATCCAACGAACCGTCAGCTAGTTCGCCGAGCAGCGGCTGCACCTCTGCAATAACCGATTCAAGGATTACGCTGCGGATACGCTCGTGCTCGCGTATCGCGGCCGTCCTTGCGATCGCTTCCTCGGTCGCCAATTTCGATTCTTCGGCTCGCGTTCCGTAACGGGTCAACATTCGGCGAAAGGCGATCAGTGCGCCGACGAATGCGATGTCGGTGAAGACGATCGCGGGCATCGATTCCACAACGCAGGACATTGAGTCGGGGCCGAGTCCGGCAATGATCAAACCCATCCCAATGCTGTAGCCCATGCAGCCCGCGATGATCCACTGTGCCTTTCCGCTGAGTAGGACGATCACCACTACGCACATGCTTGAGCCCAGCGCCCCCCACCAGCCAATGCCGATCGCTTGGCAACCTGCCACGCCCACGGTCGGCAGGTAGACGACCAGCAATGCCGACACAGCAAGGAAGAGGCTCGCGTACCAGGGTATTGGTATTCCGCGTGCTGCGGTTGCGATCGCTGTGGCGACTGCGGCTGCGATCAGGATCAGTGCCACGGCTGACCAGGTGACTGATTGCTCGCCGATGACCAGAACTGTGTTGATCACGAAGAGCGTGAGCAGGCAGATGCTGAATCGTCGTGTTGCCGGGATCAGGGAGGAGAAGAGGACGCTGCTCGGTGCGATCTGTGATTGCTGGTCTGCGTTGGGGCGTTGCCATGTCATGACGATTTCCGCGCCGCCTCCGGGGCGTGGGCGTGCGGAGCTGTTCACGCCGACCGCGCCGCATCGAAGGGCGATTGATCGTGGTGTGGTTGTGGTGGCGAATCCGTGGCCCCGGTCGCCGACTCTGATTTCGAAACCGCCGCTGGTGCTGGTCAGGCGTAGGTCTGCGCGGTCGGTGCCGGAGTGTTTAGAGATGTTGACTAGTGCTTCGCCGACTGCGGCGCCCACTTCGGCTGCAACGGCAGATGGCACGTCCGTTTTGGTCCCTTCGAACACCACTGTGAGCGTCAAGCCCAGCGTTCGCGCGCGGGCTTGCGCGCTTTGAATGATGGCTGTCAATGCGCCCGACGTCTGGGGCGAAACGGCGCCCGGCTGTTGTTGTGAGGTTTGCTGCGTTGCTCTGCTGCCGAGAGCTTGGAGGTCGAAGCTGCTTCGTTCCCGGATAAGAGCGGGGTCGCTGAGGCCTTCTCGTACGGCGCCGAAGGTGTTGACGACGGTGTCGTGTAGGAGGCGGGAGATTTGGAAGCGTTCGGCGACGCCCGCCCGCTCGCGTTCTTCCCGCGCGATCGTGTGCAGCCGCTCTTGGGTTGCGCTGTCGTCGGCGGCAGCAACGTCGAGCAGCGTCCAGACGGTGCTCAACGCCGCAATGCCAACCGCGATTGGGTAGGCGGCCATCAGCAGGCAGCCGCGCCAGGCGACCCACAATTCCGCCGAGATCACCGCCGATACCAACACCACGACCATCGCGGCGAGCGCAATGCCGACGATCCAACAGACGGCCTCGCGAACCGGCAAAAGCATTGCGGCCATCAACGCCGCGAGGTTGACGAAAGGGACGAGGGCGGCGTACGGGCCAGCCAGGGACGTCGGCTCGGTGGTGGCTGCCAGGATCACCACCGACAGCGCCAAGATCGCGACGAAGAGCCGCGGGCTCACGCGACGCATCAGCAAGCATGCCGCCCATGCAAGTGCGACGACGACGAGCAGCACCAAGCCGACCAGAGGCTCGCGCATCCCGCCCCCGGGGGAGGTGACAGCGGGGATCAGTCCCACGATCCAAATGCCACAAAATGCGGTAGCAGTCAGCCAGACGACTCGGGCTCCGGCTCGTTCCGAGGCACCGAGATCAGCGTCGTCGGGGGAGTGCCCAGCAGCAGCCACGCCAGCATCACTCATTTTGCCCTCGAAATGCTCGCACGGGCCTACCGTCCTCGCTGGCTGCGATCTGTGGCAGTCCCCTCTTCTGGGGACGGCACCGTCGGACGTTCAATCGTCGACGAGTCCAGCTCGCACGGCCTCGCGATAAAGGTCGGTTTTGCTACTTGGCCGCCGCCCGACTTCCTCGTACTTGTCGCGAACGCGATCAATGTGCTCTTTCGCTGTGTGTGGTGAGATCCCGAGGCGTCTGGCAACTGATGCCAGCTTCAGCCCCGAGGAGTACAACACGAGCACGCGCTGTTCCTGCTCGGTGAGAGTGGGGCGGTCCTCAGCGACGTCGTTGGCCAGGATCGCTGCCAGTTCCGACGGTGTCCATGTGCCACCGGCCAATGCCGCATCGATGGCTTCCAAGAGTGAGGCCGCTGAGTCGCGTTTTGGCACGAATCCGGCGACCCCGGCGCGCACCATCGCGCGAATCTGAGCCGGGACGCCCAACGCGCTCACAATGAGGACGACTGCGCCGTTGTCGACAAGGGTGCGTGCGTCCTCGGCTGAGGCTTGTTCGCCGTTGAGATCTAGGTCCAGGAGCACAAGATCCGGCGTTCGAGGAAGTGCGAGGACATCGGGGAGTGTGTCTCCGACGTAGACCAGTTCCAGGTTGGGCCGCGCTGAGAGGGCGTGCACCAAGCCGTCACGCACCAAGACGTGGTCTTCGATGATGGCGACAGCAACCGCTTCGACCACATCGCTCTCCTTCACCCGCAAGGACCTAGCCGAGTGCCTGGCACGGGCATTGGTCCAGTCCTGGCATCACACTAGCGATCTTCTGTGGGCTGCCGCGCCATTCGCGTCCACGTCGGGGGCAACAAGTCATGCTGGTGTCACTCCCGGCCGACGATGACGGCGTCCCCCAAAGAGGGGACTGATCAACGCTGGAGGGCGGTTGCGATCAGTGACGACTGCACCATGTCGCGCGCAACGAGCACAGGAGTAAGTCGTCCATGACTGAACGAAGATCGCCTTCTGCACCGGTTTCGGGTGCGCTGTGACGTCTCGCGCGCGCTGGCTCCTTGTGGCTGGGGCTGTGATTGCGGTGGTCGTCGTCGTGCTGCTGTTGATGCTTCGGCCGTGGCAACAGGCTGCCGACGGTGCACCCGGATCGGTGGAGTTACCGGCGGTTGATGTGGCTGCACTTGAAGCAGGGGCGGTGTCTCAGGATCTGGCTACGGTCAACTCGGTCCTTGTTCTGGAAGCACGAGCATCATTCACTGAACAGGCACAACCGTTGCTGCCGTCGGGCTCGACGATGACCATCGACGCCGATTCGGCTCGTGGCTTTCCAGACTCCGCAGCAACAGTGAGCGCCTCAGTCACAGGTGCGCAACCGGGCGAGTACGTCCTAGAGCTGAACTTCACCGATGGTCACTGGCTACTTGCCTCGGCGGTGACTCAGTGATGAGTCGCAGCGCCCGCGCCGTACTGGCAGCAGTAGGTGCACTGCTTACGGCTGCGGGGCTGACCGCCGTCGCTGCCCCCGCGTCGGCACAGGATCAGTGCACGGACCCGGGTACGAGCACTCCTGTGCTACTCGTTCATGGGTGGAGTGGCGACTTCACGGGTTGGACTCAGATGGCGGCAGAGCTGCGAACCATGTCCGGGGTGTCGGTTGATGACTCGTTTGACTACGGCCACGTCAATGATCAGTGGGTCACCCACCCCGACATCTCGAAAGCTCTCGCGCAGCGGATCGATTGTTTGGCTCACCGCTCAACGGTCAATGGCGGCAACGGCAAAGTCGTGATCGTCGCCCACTCGATGGGTGGGCTGGCAACCAGGTGCGCATCCAGCACCAACTGCTCGGGCGGCCCGGACATCACCGGGAAACTGGGCGCAGTCATCACTTTGGGCACCCCGAACGAGGGCAGCTTCCTGCGCGACAATTCAGTGCAATCTGGCGCGGAGCAGGTGGTGCTGAAGTCGCTGCGTCTCAACTGTTGGGCGTTCGCTCGTGTCTCCGGTGACTTGTGTGACATGCGCCGGGTCATGGAAGGCCCGGGGTCGACTGCGTTCATGCCGGGCTCGCCGGAGTTGAAGAATCTGCCCAAGTTGCCCAGCAGCGTGCCGGTTGCCGGTATCGCCGGTCAGGTCGCCGTGACGACCAAACTATTCGGCCGGACGGTCACTCTTGCCGGGAATGCGGGTGACCTGGTGGTGTCGGTGCCCTCAGCACACGCAGCAGCAAACAAGGTCGGCGAGTCGGGCGGACCGTCCACGGTCACCTGCTCCACGACAATGCCGATCACCAAGAATTGGGCTTTGCCGCCGTGTTGGCACGGCGCCGAAACCAGCGCACCCGACTTCCTCGCCGCAGTCCGAGCGCAAGTCCAGATCTACAAAGACAAGGTCGACAATGTGTGCGCCGGGCTCACCGAATGCTCACTAGCAGGATCGGCCGACGTCGACGGCGACGGTCAGCTCGACCAGATCGGCCTCCAGAGGCTGCCTGGCACCGTCGCACGGAAGGGGGCTGCGCCGGACCAGACGATCCAGGCCTATCAGTGGAAGGCGCTGGTCCGCCTCAGCAGCGGAGGAACCGTCAGCAGCGATCCGATCGCGCTGACCGAGAAGACCAGCCGGTCAGGCACGGCCGGCTGGAACACCCTTCCCTGGTACGGCGCAGGCCAAGTTCTGGGAACAGGTACGGCGCAGCTGGTCCTTCTTGATTCGATCGGCGTCACCAACGGCCCCTTCGGTCATGTCCTAACACTTACCGGCGACAAGCTGGTGCTCGTCCCATCGCCGGACGCGCCGCCTGCGGGCTACGAGGAGCTTGGATTCGGGTGGATGGCCGCGGTGTGCAACCGCGACGGAACCGTCAGCGTCGACGTCGGCGACGTGGAGACCTACAAGTGGAACGGCACCGGCTGGGACCCGACCGCAACACCCACCGACGGCGACTACTCAAGCATCGAGACCAACCAGGGCATTTTCAATATGCAGTGCCCGGGGCTTCCACAGGGGATGCCGGGAACATGATCGCGATGCAGCAAGCGGACGATCATTCATACTCTGTCCGACCCGACACCATTGCCGAGGCGCCGCTGACTCGCACGGTGCCACATGAGTAAGGAATCGAAATTGATAAGAGCAATTGCGGTTGTCCCACTGTGCCTGCTCGCATTGGCCGCCTGCGGCAACTCGGCGAAGCCAGCAGCACCTGCCAGCCCGAACCCAAGCCCGTCGTACTTTCAGAACTACCTGGTGCAGCAGGGCTCAATTACCGCAACCGAAGTCGCCGCAGCCCAAACTTGGACCTGCGCACAGTTTGTGCAGGGCAGCCCGCGAGACGAAGACGGCTATCTGCAACGAACTCTCCGGAACATTCTCGGCGCTCAACGATCCCTCGAAGACGCTGGGAACTATCGAACTCACCAGAGTTGACGCGTGAGCACGATTGGCAAACTTGCGGATGCGCGGAACGGATCGCTAGGTCGGTGGCGTGCCCCACGGATCTAAGACGCATGCGTTGCCGCACGCGAGGTAGAGCGGGGTGCCTTCGTCGAGCTTTTGCTGGAGTTGTCCAAAGTATTCGTTAGACGTCGAACTACCGTCGAGCAGCCTGATGTTGACGAGGGTGTCGGGGCCGTTTGGGAGGGGAATGTCGGTTGCGGTCCATTCGATAGTGCAGCGCGAACCTCCCGTGTATGCCGCGCCGCCTTCGAATGAAGTCAGGTCGTAGCTGTCGGTGGCGCTTTGAATCGTGACTTGTGGTTCGGGCGCTTTCTGCTTGAGGAACAAGAACTTCTTGGGTGTGACAGAGAGGTCGACTTCTCCTGGGCCGCTCGTGTAAGCCATCTTGCCCAGTTCAGCGCACGTTTCTTTGGAGTCGGCGATCAGGGTTCCGCTGAGGCTCCCTGTTTGGGGGGTAGTGAGTACGCCGCTGGTGACTACGCCTATGCCGAATGCACCCAGCAGTAGTACGCACAGGCCGAGTATCGACCACAAGATAATGCGCCCTGTTCGACGTCGTGGAGGTTGCACGGCTGCGGAACCGCCAGGTTGCTGATCGATCGCTCCGCTGGCGGGCGGTGTCATGGGTGTGCCGCAGTTCACGCAAAATTGGGTTGAGGCTGCCTCGGATGCCGCTCCGCAATTCCCGCAGTAATTAGTGGTTGCCACTTCTCATCCTTTGCGAAACTGGCTGCGGACGAATTCCAGCAGCTTGTTTTGCATCATCGGTCGGCTCTCGGCCTACTGCTTGACGAGTTGAACGCTGACTGGGGTTAGCGACTGTGCGGTTGACCCGTTTCCGAGTGCACCGTCGCGGCCGTCGCCCCAGCACTTGACCCCGAAATCGGCTCCAGCGGCGCAGGTATACCCATCGCCCACA
>JAUPKO010000835.1 GCA_030837395.1 Actinomycetota bacterium
CGAGTGGTGTGCGTTCATGGCATCGGCAAGCAGTTGGACGGGGAGCGGTCCCTGCTGGAGCAAGGCTGGCTGCCGGCCCTGCAGGACGGCCTGACCCGGGCCAGCGCCGGCGGCGTCCTGCAGGACCAGGACGTGGGCATGGCTTTCTACGGGGACCTGTTCCGTCCGCCGGGCGAACTGCTGGCGGTCGGGGACCCGAACTACCGGGCCGGTGACGTGCAGGACGGGCTGGAGACCGACCTGGTGATGGCCTGGTGGCAGGCAGCGGCCGAGGTGGACCCGCAGGTGGTCCCCCCGGGCGCGGACACCCTGGTCGGCACCCCCGGATCGGTTCAGGCCGCGTTGCGGGCCTTGAGCCGCTCGAGGTTCTTCGCCGGCCTGGCCCTGCGGACGCTGGTGTTCGATCTGAAGCAGGTCGCCCGCTACCTGACCGACCCGACCCTGCGGGCCGCGGCCCGGGCCCGGGTCACCGCCCTGATCGGCCCTGACACCCAGGTCGTGGTCGCACATTCCCTCGGCTCGGTCGTCGCCTACGAGGCCCTCCACGCCCTGCACACCGCTGCGGGGGAAGGTCACGGTGGGCTGGGGCATCGGGTGCGGGCCCTGGTCACCCTGGGTTCCCCGCTGGGGATCCGGAACCTGATCTTTGACCGGTTGCAGCCCGAGCCGGTGAACGGGCTCGGGGCGTGGCCTGGTGGCCCCGAGCTGGCCTGGAGGAACATCGCCGATACCGGTGACGTGGTCGCGTTGGTGAAGGACCTGCGGCCACGCTTTGGCGACCAGGTCGCCGGCGGCGTGGTGGACAACGGGTCCCACGCCCACGACGCCCGCGCCTACCTGACCGACCAGCTCACCGGCACAGCGATCGCCGAAGGCCTGGAGTGACCCCCGACGCACACCCCGGGACGGCCTCCGGGACGGCCCCTGGGGCGGGTGGGCGGCGGCTGCTGGTAGCCACTGCGGTCGCTCATTACCCCAAGGCTCCGCAGTGGGACCGGCCCGGCTTGGACCAGGCCCGGCAGCAGGTCATCGACCTGTTCACCCGGCACCTGGGCTACCAGCATGTCTCCGACCTGGGTCTGGACCCCACCGCAGGCCAGCTTGCCGAACACCTGCGCACCCTGTGTCGGCAGCGGATTCAGCCTGAGGACCACCTGGTCGTCTACATCGCCGGTCATGGGGAGGTCCTCGAGGAGGCTGGCGGCCGGCACGTGCTGCTGACCGCCGACACCGACCCCGACGACATCGCCGACGCTCTGCCCACCCTGCGGCTGGCGGACAAGATGCTGCTCAAGACCCCGGTCCAGAAGCTGCTGCTCCTGCTGGACACCTGCTACTCGGGCACCGGCGGCGACCAGGTCGCTGCCGCCGTCTTGGCCGGGATGCAACGCGAGTGGACCACCGTCAGCTCCGGGCTGGTCGTGGTCACCTCCACCCAGCCCTTCCAGCAAGCCCGGACGGGGGCCTTCCCTGCCCTGCTCACCGACGCCGTCCAGGCCCTGTCCACCGCCGGGCAGGTCCCGACCGCCCTCGACCTCGGCGGCGTCGTGCAGGCCATGAACGCCAACCCAGACCGGCCCGGACACCAGCAGATCGGCTGGACCGCCCTCGGCCTGAGCGGCACCCTGCCTGACTTCCTGCCCAATCCCCGCCACCGCCCCGGTATGACCGACATCGACCTGCATCTGCAACAGGTCGCCGAATGGGAGACCCACACCGAACGCCGCAAGATCGAGTTCCTCCGACGCTTCCTCATCCGTGCCATGGGCGGACGTACCTCCGAACCCGCCTGGTGGTTCACCGGCCGCCACACCGCCCTGACCGACATCACCACCTGGCTCACCCACCCCGCACCCCAACCCCCCACCCCCTCACCCACCAGATCCCCACGATCCGCCGCAGTCCGGGAAACCCCCGGGGTGGCTGCTGGGACACCGGCGTTGGTCGTGACCGCCGGGCCCGGATCCGGCAAGACCGCCGTCCTCGGCCTGATCTCCGCCTTGGCCCACCCTGAACACCGCCGGACCGTCCCGATCGACGCCCTCCGCCTCCCCGCCGGAGCTATCCCCCCCCTCGGAGCGGTGGACGTGACCATCTACGCCGGCGGTCTGACCCATGACCAGGTCCACGCCGGGCTCGCCGCCGCCGCCCACCTGCCCACCGGCACTATTGGCGAGCTCATCACCGCCCTGGACGCCCATGCCACCACCGCCGGACGCCCGTTCACCGCGATCGTCGACGCCCTCGACGAGGCCGCCGACCCTACCCGGCTCATCACCCAGGTCCTGCGGCCGATCATCGAGCACGCCGGTCACGTCCGGCTGCTGCTAGGCACCCGCCCCCACCTGCTTCCCCTGCTCCAGCCCCCCGGCGCTCCGGCCCGGACCAGCGTGATCGACCTGGACGACCCGACCTGGGCGGACCGCACCGCCCTGACCGGATACGCCATCCGCAACCTGATCGAGGCCTCCCCCCACAGCCCTTACCGTGATACCTCACCGCCGCAGATCCGGGCCGTCGCTCGTGCCGTCGCCGAAGCTGCCCACCCCTCGTTCCTGGTCGCCCGGATCACCGCGGCCACCCTCGCCGCAGCACCCGACATCGCCGACCCCACCGACCAACGCTGGAGCACAAGCCTGCCCAGCCTGCCCGGCGACGCCATGCGCAACGACCTGGACACCCGCCTCGGCCCCGACGCTCTGCGGGCGCGGGACCTGCTGCGCCCCCTCGCCCACGCCCAGGGCCAAGGCCTGCCCTGGGAGGACATCTGGGCCCCCCTGGCCTCCCAGATCTCCGGGCGTCGCTACACCGACGCCGACCTACACTGGCTACGCCAGCACGCTGGCTCCTACGTCGTGGAAGCCACCGAAGCCGGCCGCTCCGCCTACCGGCTCTACCACCAGGCCCTCACCGAACACCTGCACGCCGACACCACGACCACCGCGAGCCTGACCGACACCACCATCCAGCAGGCCTTCGTCGACATCCTCACCAGCCGCGTGCCACGCGCCCTGGACGCGACCCGGGACTGGGCCCACGCCCACCCCTACACCCTGCGCCACCTCGCCACCCACGCCGCAACTGCAGGCACCCTCGACCCACTCCTGAACGACGCCGGCTACCTCGTCCACGCCGACCCCGACACCCTGCAATCCGCCCTCGACCACGTCCGAACTGACCCAGGCCGCCTCGCCCGCACCGCCTACCGCGCCACCGCCCACCACCACCGGCACACCACCCCCCAGGAACGCCGCCAACTCCTGGCCATTGACGCCGCCAGAGCAGGCGCTCAAACCCTTCAACGTGCCCTCTCCACCCCACTGCCCTGGCAACCAGTCTGGGCCACCGGAACCCTCATCAACCCCGCTCTCCACATGACCCTGACCGGCCACACCCAGCCGGTGGCCGCTGTTGCCTGCACTCATCTGCCCGACGGCACCCCCATTGTCATCACCGGCGGCGACGTCGTCGGCAGCTGCGGGGAGGTGATCGTGTGGAACTTGGCCACCGGTCACCAGCACGCCACTCTGACCGGCCACACCCAGCGGGTGAGGGCCGTCGCGTGCACTCATCTGCCCGACGGCACCCCCATTGCCATCACCGGCGGCGGCGGCGTCGGCGGCGGGGAGGTGATTGTGTGGAA
>JAUPKO010000836.1 GCA_030837395.1 Actinomycetota bacterium
GACGCTGGGGGTGGGGCCGGCGTTCCTGGCCGTGGCGGTCGTGGTGTTGGCGATGGGCCTCGTGGCGCTGTGGTCGCCGTCGTTGCGGGCGATGGACGACTCGGCGGTCCAGTAGCGGAATCGGCGCTCGGACGCGCTGTTGGCTGCTGGATCCGTTGCGATGGGTGCTTCCGGCGGCGGAACCCGGCGAAGACAGTGGTACCCCCGCGGGAGCCGGGGGGGATGGCTCAACCGCAGGGGTACCGAGAAACAGTGTGCCACGTGCCACCCTCGCGTGTCACCGCGACCCCTCCGAACGGGGGATGGCGGCCGTCGACACGACCCTCGGATTGGAGTATCGGCAGCGCCACAGGCGGACTTGAGGGCACTTGAGAACTTTCTTCAAAGAATTTTCCGCGCCTCGATCAGGCACCTCGAGATCGCCGAATCGGCGTGATTGCGTGAAGATCGTCTCGTGAGCAACCGCCTGCGCGATGCCCTGTCCCCCTACCTGCGCCAGCACGCCGACAATCCGGTCGACTGGTGGCCCTGGGGCCAAGCCGCCTTCGACGAGGCCCGTCGCCGGGACGTGCCGGTGTTCCTGTCGGTCGGCTACGCGGCCTGCCACTGGTGCCACGTCATGGCCCACGAGTCGTTCGAGCATCCTGCGCTGGCCGCACTGCTCAACGAGCACTTCGTGTCGATCAAGGTCGACCGCGAGGAGCACCCCGATGTCGATGCGACCTACATGGCCGCCACCACAGCCCTCACCGGCCGCGGTGGTTGGCCGATGTCCGTGTGGCTCGACCACGACGGGCGCGCCTTCCATGCCGGGACCTACTTCCCGCCCACTCCGCGGTTGGGTATGCCGTCGTTCCCGCAGGTCTTGGACGCCATCTGGCAGGCCTGGCGGGACCGGCGCGAGCAGGTGGGCACGTCGGCGGCGCAGATCGCCGAGGCCCTCGCCCGGCAGCGCGAAGCCGCGCGGGCGGCCGATGTCGCCGGGGACGACGTGGACCTGGCGGAGGTCTGCGACGAGGCGGTGCGCCGCCTTGCTGCCGACTTCGACCCGGCCCGCGGAGGCTTCGGTGGCGCACCGAAATTCCCGCCCAGCATGGTGCTCGAGTTCCTGCTACGCCACCATGCTCGCACTGGTGACCCCGTGGCCCTGGACCTCGCGTTGACCACCCTGCGAGCGATGGCCCGCGGCGGCATCTACGACCAACTCGGCGGTGGCTTCGCGCGGTATTCGGTGGATGCCGATTGGGTGGTGCCGCACTTCGAGAAGATGCTCTACGACAACGCGCTGTTGTTGCGCGTGTATGCCCACTGGTGGCGGGCCACGGGTGATCCGTTGGCCCGGCGGGTGGTGGTGGAGACGGCCGAGTTCCTGCTGCGGGATCTGCGAACACCGGAGGGTGGATTCGCCTCGGCGTTGGATGCCGATTCGGTGCCTCCGCGGGACTGGGACGACGCCCAGGGGGTCGGGGGGCGGAGTGGGTCATCACGCCACGAGGGCGCCCACGGTCAGGCAGTCGAGGGGGCCTACTACGTCTGGAGCCGGGCGGAGCTGATCGCGGTGCTGGGGCCCGCTGACGGGTCGTGGGCCGCGGACCTGTGCAACGTGACCGAACGCGGCACGTTCGAGCAGGGACGCTCGACGCTGCAACTGCGGGTCGATCCGGATGACCAAGGGCGCTGGGCTGATGTGCGCCACCGGCTGCTATCGGCCCGCACACAGCGGCCCGCGCCCGCGCGCGACGACAAGGTGGTCGCCGCCTGGAACGGGTTGGCCATCGCCGCCCTCGCCGAGGCCGGTGCGCTGTTCGATGAGCCGCAGTGGGTGGCCGCGGCGGAGGCGGCGGCCGACGTCGTGCTGGCCGTGCATCTGACCGCCGATGGTGGGCTCCGGCGGGTATCGCGGGAGGGCGTGGCCGGCTCGGCACGTGGGGTGCTGGAGGACTACGCCGACGTGGCTGAGGGTCTGCTCACGCTTTACCAGGCCACCGGCGACGCCAGGTGGTTCGTGCGGGGGCAGGGGTTGCTTGGCACCATGATCGAGCGGTTCGGCGCCGATGGGGGCAGTGCACCCGCGGCAGACGCAGCGCACGGCTCGGCCTGCGAGCTGTTGGATTCGGAGCCCGATTCCCTGCTAGCCCAGGGCAGTGACCCGTCCGACAACGCCTACCCATCAGGGTCATCCGCAGCGGCCGCCGCTCTGCTGACGCTGGCAGCGCTCGGCGGTAGCGCGGTGGTGGCGGCTGCCGCCGGGGTGTCCGTCGCGGAGGCGCCCACGCAGGTGGCTGCCACGGCATTACGGGCAGCGCAGCGAACTCGCAGCGCGGCCCTCACACTTGTGCTCCAGCGGACCGAACTCATGCGCCGACATCCCCGATTCGCCGGGGTGTGGCTGGCGACGACGCAGGCGCTGCTGGCCGGCCCGGCAGAAGTCGCCGTGGTCGGTGCCGCGGACGATCCGCTGCGGGCGGAACTCATCGGGGTGGCCCGTGCGTCGACGTCGCCCGGAATGGTGCTGGCCGTGGGCGAACCAGGTGAGGTTACGCCACCGCTGCTGGCCGATCGGGTGGCAGCCGCCGGACGCACCGTGGCGTACGTGTGCGAACAAGCCGTCTGTCGCGTGCCGACCGCCGATCCGGCGACCATGGCAGAGCAGCTCGTGTCGATCCGGGGTTCGGGGCACTGAGGCGGCACTCGGCGGCGGACGGACGTTCAGCCACTCGCGCAGCGCCGTGTCAGGCGGCGGCCGCGCCGAAGACTATCAAGCCGACGGCGGCGAAGTGGGAGGTGATGCCACCGAGCGTGAAGGTGTGGAAGATCTCATGGAAGCCGAACCACCGCGGGAAGGGATTGGGGCGTTTGAGGGCGTAGATGACCGCGCCGGCCGAATACATCACGCCGCCGGCCATCAGCAGCCCCACCACCAGCCAACCTCCGCCAGCCACCATACCCGGCATGAATGCCACGGCCGTCCACCCCAGGATCAGGTACAAGGGCACGTACACCCACCTCGGCGCACCTAGCCACACCACCCGCGACGTGGCTCCGGCGAGGGCACCAAGCCAGGCGGTCCACAGCAGCAGACTGGCCGCTCCCGGCGTCAACAGGGCCGCCGCGAATGGCGTCATGCTGCCGGCGATCAGCAGGAAGATGACGCTGTGGTCGATGCGGCGCAGCACCCCGGTGGTGCGCTCGCCCCAAGACCCCCGGTGCAGCAAGGCGCTCGACGTGAATAGCGCCACCGCGCTGGCGGTGAAGATCGCCACCGGCCAGCGCAAGTCGGCCGGGGCGTTCC
>JAUPKO010000837.1 GCA_030837395.1 Actinomycetota bacterium
CAAGCGGTCCTGTCGCCAAACCCCGGGAGTACGTCCGCGAGAACATCGGCGAGGTTCCGTCGATAGACCAGGGTCAACGCCAGGCATAACGCGTTCACCCTGATGTCGTTGTAGTCCCAGTAGGTCCCGGGGCGACGAATCGGGGTCGCGCGACCGAAACGCGCGGGATCGTCGGTGGGCGACAGTTGCCGGTCTCGATCGACACTGTCGGGAATGCCCCACAAGGTGCCTTGCCACTCGCTTCTCTGCTGCAGGAGCTGGAGCCACGTCACGTCGCGGTTTTGCGGCGTGGTGAAGTGACCGTCGGAAACAGTCTCGCTCACCGGACGCGTGAGGTTGGCCACGAGGCCTCGATCGAAGGCGATCATGGCGAGGACGCCAAGATAGCTCTTGGTGACGCTGAACACGGGATCGGCCCTGCGCGTATCCCCCCATGTCGCAACCACCCGCCCCCGGAAAGCGATCACGCCGGCCCCCTCGCCACGTTCACCCATCGGACCCATGATGATGTTCCAGGGCGGTGGGTCGAACGTCCCGCCCTCGATCACCTGGCGAAGGTTCCTCGGCCACGACGTCGGATTTCGGACGGCGAAGTCCCGCGCCGCGACAAAGTCGGAGCGCCTCATGGCAGGAACCCGCTCGATACCCTATCGAGTTCCGCGAGACCGATCCGGGCGCAGCGGCACCGTATCGAAGCCATACCGGCCCTCAGCAATGTTGCTTGCCGTTCGGCTTCCTCGATGTCGGAGAGCAGCCGCGTCTGGATCTCGACCATCCTTCGATACAGATCCTCTTCATCGAGGGTAAGCAGTCTCCCTTCTCGTATGACCACGCGTCCATCGACGATGACCGTGTCCACGCCAGCGGCCGGCATGCCGTAGACGAGCTGACGAACCGCGTCGTTGAGGGGAACGAAGGGGGCGCGATCGAGGCGGTAGAGCACGATGTCAGCTCGATGGCCGACGGCGATCTTCCCGACCTGCGTTTCGAGGCCGAGGGCCTTGGCGCCTCCGGTCGTGGCAGCGTGAAACACTTCACAGGCTGATACACCATGATCAGTGCCGCCGCGCAGCCCCGAGAGCAGCGCCGCTGCCGCCATCGTGGGCATTAGGCTCACCGTCTCGATGGATCCGCAGCCATCCGATCCAAGGCTGACATTGACGCCCGCGTCGAGCATCGCGCGCAGGCGCGCCAGCCCGGAGCCGAGCTTGAGATTGCTCCAGGGATTGTGCTGCACGGTCGCACCGGAAGCAGCGATGAGCTCCATGTCCGCACGGGTCAGCCAAACACCGTGGATGAGCGACGTGCCCGGTTTAAGGAAGCCCCGCTGGTTAAGGTACCCGATCATAGTCTGCCCATAGTCGCGCTGGGCGCCAACGGCCTGTACTCGAGTCTCGAGAACGTGGGTCATCACCGGGAGGCCGAACTCGTCGGCGAGCAGGCGCACTGCGTCGAGTAGTGCAGGTGAGCACCTCTGGGGCGCGGACGGAGTGCCGATCGCTTGCACCAGGCCCCCGCGCTCGCGGAGGCCCGCCGCGAATGTCCGAAAGGCGGCAACCTGGCTGTCTACGCTGGGACGCGGCGGCACCTCGAGACAGGAACGCGGAAGCTCCTGCTCCGCAAACGGCACGGCCCGCGCAAATGGCACGTCGAAGAGACTCGGACCGACAAATGCACGGATGCCGGCAGACCGGTAGCCCTCGGCGACCGCATCGAGGAGATCGGGACGCGCCACGTGATCAATGCCGACATCATCACACAGGGTAGTGGTTCCAGAACGCAGCGCCTCCGCGGCGACGACCTGCGTGCGCACGACCACATCTTCGGGGGTGAGGGGTAGCGGTCTTGCGGGACGCACCGATGTCATCCATTCCTCGAGCGTCAAGCCCTCGCTTCGCCCGCGAAAGAAAAGCTCATGGGAGTGCTGGTGACCGTTGACGAGCCCAGGAGCGGCCAGCAGCCGTCGAGCGTCCAGGATGTTCCCCGAACCCGATATGCCGGTATGGGGGCGAATAGCGGCAATGAGGCCATTCCTCACGACGATGTCCGCGTCGGTAACGTCCTCGACCGCCTGCATCAGGCGCGCACCCGAAATCGTTAGTTCGTCATGCAGACGCGATTGCAACGTATTTTGGTTTGCCATAATGCAATCGCATAGAAGATCACGCCGCCGCGTACAAGGAGAACCCATCGTGAGCAGTTCTGACTCGGCCGAGACCCTGCCCACGCGGCTGGGGGTGCTCACCCCGTCGTCCAATACGGTTCTTGAACCCGTGCTGACGGGAATGGTGTCAGGGCTGACTGACGTCAGCCTACATTTCTCGCGATTTCCTGTGACGGAGATCTCGCTCAGCTCCAAAGGCCTGGGTCAGTTCGAAAAGGAACCCATGCTCTTCGCAGCGGACCTCCTCGGCGATGCTAGAGTGGCGAGCATGTGCTGGAACGGCACGTCGGCGGGGTGGCTGGGCTTCGACCGCGATAGGGGTCTTTGTGCCGAGATTTCGGAACGCACCGGAACTCCGGCAACCTCATCCGTCCTCGCCCTCGACCAGCTTCTTCGAAGACGTAACATTCGTCGCCTTGCATTCGTCACGCCCTACACGAGGGACATTCAGGACCGTATTCTCGGCACATTTGGTAGTGAGGGATACGACTGCGTAGCCGAGAGGCACGTTGGCGAGTGCGTCAACTTTGCCTTTGCTGAGGTATCGCTGCGGCGGATAGCCGAAATGGCGCGGGAGGTTTCATCCGCTCGTCCGG
>JAUPKO010000838.1 GCA_030837395.1 Actinomycetota bacterium
CCATCGCTGATGAGGAACTCGGCGGTCCGCGCGCCGTGGCCATGAACCTGCCGGTCGGCCTCACTGGAGTCACCGCCAGGTTCGGCATGGGCGACCCCCTCGGCGATGGTGTACTCGGCGTAGCGCCCCTGCGCCTCCCACGGGGCATCCATGCCCACCACGATCACCGTCGATGATGGAACCTTGCCGTGGCGTCGCTCCATAGTCTCGTCGATGCCCCACTCCTTCGCCCAGCGCGAGGTCGCGACGTCGAACAGGTTGTGCCCGTCGAACATGTAGATCACCGGATAGTCGCGGCCCGACGACTCGTAGTCCGGTGGGAGGTACACCCGAATGGTCTGCCGGCGGCCGTCTCGTGGCAGGGCCATGACGTCGACCCGGCCGCTGACGGTGGAGAGGGGGTTGTCGCTCACGAAGCGTCACGCTACCAGCGCCCGCCGGCGGCGACGTGCCAGCCGGATTGGAGTTCGTGGGTGGCACGGCGGCGACCGCCCTCCGCGCGACCCTGCGACAAGACGCCGCCAAGAGGGTTGAATGACCCACATGCCTCAGGCCCGCGCCCTCGACCGACTCACCCTCGACGACGTCGTGGCGGTCGCGCGCGACGGGGCCCCGGTGACGGTGTCGGACGAGGTGCTCGCGCAGGTCGCCCGTGGGCGGGCGATCGTGGTCGGGCTGGCGGACAGTCCCGAACCCGCCTACGGAGTCTCCACGGGCTTCGGCGCCTTGGCCACAGTGAGCATCCCGCCGCAGCGACGCGCGGCCCTGCAGGTCAGCCTCATCCGCAGCCATGCCGCCGGCACGGGAGCGCTGCTGCCGGCCGAGGTGGTGCGGGCCATGATGGTGCTACGGCTCCGCACGCTCGCCACGGGCCTGACTGGGGTGCGACCAATCGTGGTCGAGTCCCTCACCGCGATGCTCAACGCCGGAATCATCCCGGCCGTGCGCGAGTACGGCTCGCTTGGATGCAGCGGCGACCTCGCTCCCCTGGCGCAGGTCGCCCTTGCCGCCATGGGGGAAGGTGACGTACTGGCCGATGCCGCAGATCCCGGTGCGGGCACCCGGCCTGCCGCCGGCGCCTTGGCGGAGGCCGGCATCACCGCATTGGTGTACCTGGAGAAGGAGGGCCTGGCGCTGATCAACGGCACCGACGGGATGCTCGGCATGCTCGCCCTGGCGCTGGCCGACCTCGATGAACTGCTCATGCTGGCGGACATCACTGCCGCCATGACGGTGGAGGCACTGCTGGGCACCGACCGGGTGTTCGCCGCCGACTTGCAGGCCCTGCGCCCACAGCCCGGCCAGGGCGCCTCGGCCGCCAACCTCCGAGCACTGCTCGCTGACTCCCCCATCATGGCCAGCCACCGGAACGATCGCCTGCATCTGGTGCAGGACGCCTACTCGTTGCGCTGCTCCCCCGCCGTCGCTGGTGCCGCCCGTGACACGGTGGCCCATGCCCGCCGGGTCGCTGCGTACGAACTCGCATCGACCATCGACAACCCCGTCGTGCTGCCCGATGGCCGGGTGGAGTCCAACGGCAACTTCCACGGCGCGCCGGTCGGGTACGTGCTGGACTTCCTCGCCATCGCCGTCGCCGACCTCGCCTCGATCTCCGAACGCCGAATCGACAAGACCCTGGACCGCAGCCGGAACCAGGGCCTGCCACCGTTCCTGGCCCATGAGGTCGGGGTGGATTCGGGCTACATGATCGCCCAGTACGCCGCCGCCGGCATTGTGTCGACCCTCAAGCGCCTCGCAGTGCCGGCCAGCGTGGATTCCATCCCGAGTTCGGCCATGCAGGAGGATCACGTGGCGATGGGGTGGGCGGCGGGACTCAAGCTCCGGCAGGCGATCGACGGGTTGCGTCGGGTGCTGGCGATCGAACTGATGACCTCGGGTCGGGCGCTCGATCTGCGTGCGCCGCTGCAGCCCGCCGCCGGCACCGGCGCTGCCTTGGCCGCGTTGCGCACCGCCGTGCCGGGGCAGGGGCCGGATGCGATCGTCGGGGCGCAGATCGAGGCCGCGGTGGCCCTCGTCGAATCCGGGGCGGTCACGAATGCGGTCGTACGTGCCATCGGCCACCTGACTCCCTGACCCACGACCCCCATCACGAGGAGCGCTCCCATGACTCACGACCTCGGTACCCCGGTACCTGTCCGCGCGGCTCGCGGCACCACCCGAACCGCGCTGGGCTGGCCGCAGGAGGCCGCCATGCGGATGCTCGCCAACAACCTCGACCCGGAGGTGGCCGAGAACCCCGACGCCCTCGTGGTCTACGGCGGCACCGGACGGGCCGCCCGGGACTGGCCCAGCTTCCACGCCCTCATGCGGACCTTGGCCACGTTGCGCGACGACGAGACGATGCTCGTGCAGTCGGGCCGTCCGGTCGGGGTGATGCGCACACATGAGTGGGCGCCCCGGGTGCTGATCGCCAACTCCAACCTCGTCGGTGACTGGGCGACGTGGCCCGAATTCCGCCGCCTGGAGGCCCTGGGATTGACCATGTACGGCCAGATGACGGCGGGCTCGTGGATCTACATCGGCACCCAGGGCATCGTGCAGGGCACCTACGAGACCTTCGGCGCCGTGGCCGCCAAGCACTTCGGCGGCACCCTCGCGGGCACCCTCACCCTCACGGCGGGATGCGGCGGTATGGGCGGGGCGCAGCCGTTGGCGGTGACTCTGAACGACGGCGCCTGCCTGATCGTCGACGTCAACGCCGCGCACCTCCAGCGTCGGGTCGACCACCGCTACCTCGACGAGTGGACCGATGACCTCGATACCGCCGTCGCCGCCGCCCTGCGGGCCAAGGCGGAGCGTCGAGGCTGGAGCGTGGGACTGGTCGGCAACGCCGCCGAAGTCGTGCCCGAACTGCTGCGCCGGGGGGTGGCGATCGATATCGTCACCGACCAGACCTCGGCTCATGACCCACTGTCCTACCTGCCGGTGGGTATCGCGTTCGAGGATTGGGCGGTCGAGGCCGAACGCGATCCGGCGGGGTTCACCGACCGGGCGCGGGAGTCGATGGCCCGCCACGTCGAGGCGATGGTCGGGTTCATGGATGCCGGCGCCGAGGTGTTCGACTACGGCAACTCGATCCGGGGCGAGGCGCAGCTGGCTGGGTACGACCGCGCCTTTGCGTTCCCTGGGTTCGTGCCGGCCTACATCCGGCCGCTGTTCTGCGAGGGG
>JAUPKO010000839.1 GCA_030837395.1 Actinomycetota bacterium
AACTCCCCTCGTCCCATGCGCTGGGTATCTGCTCTACGTGAACGAAGGGCAAGACTGGTTCGCATCGCTCAGCGGCACTCCGGGACTTCGCTTCCAGCCTGCATGACGGGCCCGACGCACGACTCGATAGTTCGCGGCGAGCTCTTTGCCTGTTGGATCATGACCCTCACTAGTTCCCGCGATCTGGCATTGCCAACCTGTGCACTTCCGATGTCAGCGAGGTGTACGCCTCTTCCCACTTTGGGTCGAGGTACAGCTCCTGAAAGTCGATGGCCAAGATCTCCGGCGCGTCTTGTCTTTCGCCGGCCTCAACCCGAAGGCGAATCTCGGTGTTGAACCACTGCTTGATTTCGGTCCGCAGCCCCCAGTCGAGAGAATCGGAGACATCCTCAAGTATCTGGTCCACGAAGGCCATCTCGAGGGCTGCTGGGGCCAGCCCCGACCCCAGCCCCGAACCTGCGGATGGGATCAGCGTCATGTACTGGGCCCGGAGGCTGTTCCGGATAACAACGAGAAGGACCGTCGCTCGTTCTGCCCGCCTGATCGCTTCCTCACCTCGGTTGGCGGAGTCGCTGCTTGCCTCAGTGAGGGCTTTCGCTTGAGCTCTGAACTCCGCGCTGGCCCCGATGAGGAGATAGTCGAGTTTGTGGGCTTCGACTTCACCCTCAGCTCGTGCCTGAACAAGCCATTGACGACGATCCGCGTCGCCGACGTCGGCAACCAGGGGATCTTCCTTCCAGAATACGTGGAGTGCAGCCTTGTACTCCCCGATGAGGGCACTGACTTTGGAACCGGTCTGAAGAAGTTGGTCCGCGCGTCCCGCCAAGTAGTTCAACTCGGAGCGATCCACGGTACGTCCCGCCAGCCTCACGGCCCAGAAGCCGAGCACGGCAGCCACAATCACGCCGCAAGCCGCCGCGATCGCTGACAAGGCGTTCCAATCCATGTCACCACTCTCCTCGGTTCGCGCATTCAAGGGCAACTGCTCGACCACAGTCGAGCATGCCCAAAACCATAGGGAAAAGTCCGGGTTTTAGATCGACTGACCTGGAGATGACAAGACAGGCATTCCGGCTATCTCGACCCTCGGCACTTGGAGCATTCTCGACCGCCGTGCATCAGATTTGAATTGGTTGAAAGCGACGGTGCCTTGAAGAACACGCGACGTCACCAATAGGCAGGAGACTGCCCCGCGATACTTCTGGCGGGGGGCGCGCCTCCGGTCTTGCCGTAGATCCTGCTGATGATCTCCTGATCCCTCGCGAGATCGCGTACCCTCGCTCGGCATGGGATACCAGCCGCAGCCGGCCGTCCCGTTCGAGATCAGTCCGAGGGGCGGCCAAGTACCCATCGGACTCAAGGAATCCCTTGCAACGGGCGAGTGGATCGACTTCTCGGGGCTCGCCGTCGATCCCGAGGACGTCGCGGACTGGATGCAAGGAAAGGGAGGCGTTCGCCCGAATCCGCAGGGAATCAACTTCTCGAATCTTTGGCTTCCTGCGGTCTCCTGGCATCGCCTGACGTGCCCAGTAGCTGTTGTCTTCTTCGAATGCTCGCTCGGCCTCGTACCACATCCAAGGGACGAGTTCGACTCCATGATCAACATGGCCTTCTCGTCATGGGCGGGTTTGGACTTCATCGACTGCACTCTCGGTGATCTGAACCTCCGAGCGGCCACCGTTCAAGACTTCTTCCAAGTGACAGGCGACTTTCACGAGATCGATCTTTCCGGAAGCTCCATCATCACCGACGTGTGGATATCAGGTTCGGGCGGGAATGTCGTGCTCGACAACACGAGAGTCACCGGGGACACCCGCATCTCCGGAGAGTCAATAGAGCGCATCAGGATCACCTCAACATCGATGGAGGGCCGTCTCCACCTAGACGTGGGGGGTGACACATCGACCGAAGAGGGTCTAAGCCAGGCCAAGCGTGTGGTGGCAGTGGATGGCTCCCCCTCGACCCAATCGGCCTCCGCCACAGACCTGGATCTGACGCGTGTCGCCTGCAGCTCGGTTGAGATTTCTGGCGATTTCAGTTCAATCCACGTGACCGACATAAGCTGTCGCGGCGAGTTCCGACTGACATCGAATTCTGGGGTAGCCGCCGCGATTGAGATGTCGGGAGGATCGATCGGCACCAACCTGACCCTCGCTTCGCGGAGACTCGCCCATGTTGACACCAGCTGCGCTGTGCGACTGGAGGGTGTCGAGATCCGAGGGTCATGCACTCTAGGTGCTGGCGACGGTGAAGTGGGCGACTGGTCGGGTCGAATTCTGATTGCAGACACCACGGTCCGCGGGGCCGTAACGCTGGACAGCCTCAAGGTGGTGTCCAATCCAATCGACCAAGCAATGTCAGATGGGGGACGCGTCGACTGGGTACCCGTGTGCGCATTTGACCGCGTGACCGCCGCCGACCTCATCATTCGCGACTGCGATCTTGGCGCTGTTTGGAATGTCTCCAACAGCACCAAGAAGCCGATGGCCCCTCGCCAGCCCAGCGGCAACCGTGCTGCCGTCTACGGGTCACATCTCGACCTTCGAGGATCGCTACGACTACAGGACTCCGTGCTCCACGGAGACGTACTCATTGCCGACTCGAGGGTTGCGGGGGAGGTTGGGATCGGCGCCGGGCGAGCCCTCGGCGGCAGCCCAACCCCTGACCGCTCACCCCTCCGTATCGTCGATGGACACATCCTGCTCGACCGGATGCATGGCGAACCTGACTGCTGGATCGCGGCAGTGGTCCGGCCTGGGCTGCCCGATGCATCCTCAACGACTCAGTCGAACTCACCACGTGCCCCCTTCGTGCGCATTGTTGACGCCCACGTCGGGGAGGTGATCGTCACACCCAGCCAGACTCTCCCCGACTCGGGATGCCTCTGCGTGTCCGGTACCGCCTTCGGCGGGCTTCATCTGTTTGACGCTCCCGAACTCGTCCCAAGCCCGTCGAATCAAGCCCATCCGCCCAGCGAAGCGGGGCGCGCGCTGGCACTTATTCGTCGATATAGCCCGACTCACTACGACCGTCAGCCCTATCTAGCACTGGCGAAGTCGCTTTCGGTTCGCGGTCAACCCGAAGCGGCCCGAACGACCCTCATACAGATGCATGAGGACGAACGTCACTTTGGGAATCTCAATCGAATAGCTCGGGGATGGAACTTCATCAACGGCCGACTCGCCGGTCACGGCTACAAGATCCATCGAGCAGTGCTCTTCATCTTGATCCCCGCACTCGTGCTCTCTCTGCTCACTGTGTACTTAGCGTGGTCGTCCGACAGCTTCATGCAAGCCCAACCCGATGTCTCTTTCGCCAACGCGTCGGTTGCAGCCGATGCAACCGCCTCCGCCACCGGTGGCCCGGGCAAGGCTGACATCGCTAGTGAACTGGTGGCCCAGGCGGCACTCTCGTCTTTCTGCACAGACGTGTACCCGTGCCTCAATCCTCTTGTTTACACGCTAGACACGGCTGTGCCCATTGCCACGTTCCAGCAAACGGAATACTGGCAGCCGAAGGGCTACGTCGTCCGGTTTCTCCTTGCGCTCTTCACGGTGATGGCTTGGATTGGCATCACGATCCTGATCGCCTCCCTCTCGTCTTTGAAGCGACACGAGCACCTCGACTGAAGCAGGGCGCAAGATCCCCATTCACAGTCACCGCGACATCTAGTCTGAGCGCGGTCTTCGGCACTGTGTTCTGCGGAAGACCACCGTTCTGCCTATCTGCACGCACTCATTCGTGGACCTGCCACCTTCTGCCCTTGCGCTGTCGAGCCATCCTCCACTTTCGGCTCGTTGGATCGTCGATCCACGGCGGATGCTCGTCGGCGCTCCCCCTTCCACACGTACACCCAGGCCAGCCGCCCATCATCGACCCGGCACAGGACCCGGCTGAACAGGCGCGGGTGGCCCTCGATGCGGTCGAGCAGCTGCATCCAGCGTGCGAGTCC
>JAUPKO010000840.1 GCA_030837395.1 Actinomycetota bacterium
CGACGGCGAAGAACCCCGCTGCTCCGACGAAACAGATGAGGCCCAGGACTACCAGATGGGTGCGGACGCGGTCCTCAATCGGCCATGGTCGGTCGCGGTGTCGCCGTGCGATCGCCACGGCCAGGGCCCCAACCAATGTCAACAGAAATAGCCAGGATGCGGCGAAACCGGCGAGGCTGACGAGCCCGAGCAGTGGCTGAGTGGCGGGGACGATGCCCGCGTCCCAAGCCAGCCGTACCGGGTTTCCCAGTGCCAGGTTGACGAATCCTTGGCTGAGGAAGGTGTCGATGTTGGTGCGCAACTGGGTGAGGAAGTAGGAGGGATCTTGCGCGAGCAGTTCAAGTGCCGCGCTCTTGGCTCGCTCGAACGCGACGGACTCCGGTTGTCCCGATTGCAGCTGATCGCGGAACTTGCTGGCTGCGTCGGACCACTTGTCCGACTCGGGAGTTGCTGCGGAGTAGAGGGTGTACCAGAAATTGCCGCCGTTCCCGGCCTCCTTCATTCCGGCCAACCGCAGTAGTTGATTCGGCAAAACCCAGAGTGCGACAAGTCCGACGCCAATGCCGGCGGCCAGACGGCGTCGTCGCAGCGACAGGTAGACGACGCCCACGACGTCCAGGCAGACGGCCGCTGTGAGGGGGATGTTCCCAGGGCGTGCCTGCAAGGCAAGGATCAGCAAAGCAGCGCTGCCCGCACCCCACCAGGGGCGCCGATCGTGCAGGAACTGCAGCAACATCGCGGCCGATACCAGCGACAGCAGCAGGCACACCCCCTCTGGCCCAACAGAGCCCCCGTAGCTGAAGATCGGCCAGATCAGGGCGACCGCCGCGACCGCCAACGCCCAGAAGGGGGCCCGCAATCGGCGACGAGTCACGACCAGCATCACCCACGCGGCCAGGCCCAGCAGCGAAGTCTGAACAACCATAACTGCCGCCGTGCTGGCGGGAACTACCGGAAAGTAGCCGGCCTCGAGGATGAAGGCCATCGGACGGCGAAGGCACCAGTCGGCCTTGTGGGCGGACTCGTGCGCGGTTGCCAGGGCGCTCGCGCAGGCATTCCACCCGGCACTGTCACTGAGCGCGACACTGCCACCGAGTGTGTAGGGATGGCCCACATTGAGGGCTTGACTGATCACCAGCAGAACGGTCGGGGAGAAGGTCAGCACCGCGAGTAGCGCGGCCCACGGGCCCTGACGGCGGCCCCCGGCGCGGCCCGTCGGGAGGCTCTCGGCTCGGGCCTGGTCCGACGTCATCCCACGAACTTCAGGCGCAGCGCTGCCACCCGACTCATTCGGAGCAGCAGGACGCCATGACTGAATCGCGAGATGTTCGTCGCCCCGTAGGTTCGCTCCTTGTAGTGCACCGGGATATCGCGGATGCGAAGCCCTAGCCGGGAAGCGCCGAATAGCAGGTCGAAATCGCCGAACGGGTCGAACTCGCCCAGTTGGGATCTACCCGCAGCGATCCGGCGGTACGCATCGGCCCGGAGAGCCTTTGTGCCACACAAGGTGTCTCGGATGGGTTGGCTCAGCAGAAACGTGAAGAGGTTCCCGAAGAGTTTGTTGCCGACCAGGTTGAGGAAGCGCATGGCTTCGCTGTCCATCGGGTACACCAGTCGGGAACCGTTGGCGAACTCGCAGGCATCTTCCGTCACGGCCGCAACGAACCGCGGGAGTTCCTCCGGCGGCACCGAGAGGTCGGCGTCGAGGATCACCAGCACTTCCCCGGTGGCCGCATCGAAGCCGGCCCGCACCGCGTCCCCCTTCCCTGTTCCCGGCTGGCGCAGCGCGCGCAGCCGGGTGCCGTTCCACGACTGTCCGTTGGCTACCGCCTCGCCGATCACCTCCCAGGTGTCGTCGGTGGAGCCGCCTTCCACGAACACGATCTCCTGGTCGACGGCCATCTTCGGCACGCGCTCGATCAACTGGTCGATATTCCCTGCTTCGTTCCGGGCCGCCACCACGACGCTCACGGAGGTCGGCGGCGTAACGGTCCGGGTGACGGGGCGGGCCACCGTCACCCGGACCATACTCAGCTGTCTGATGACCGGCAGCGGCGCGATCCACCTGTTCGTGAACCGGGAGACCAACGGTATCTGCACTGGTAGCAGGATCCCGTCCAGTCGTTTCGCGGTTTCGAAACCTGTGACCGCCAACAGGTTCTCCAACTCCACCCACGGGATGTAGTTCTCGTTGTCCGTGCGGACCTTCAGTCTTAGACGTTCCGCGACGCGGAGTGCGGGGCGCCAGAGTCGGTTGTAGGTCACCACCACGACCCGCGTGTCGGGCACGCACCAACTGCGGATCTTACGAAGAACTGGGTCCGCGTCGTACACCTCGTCCAACAGCAACGACATCACAATGTGGTCGGGTGCGGTCGCCGGGCTGGCCTCGACATCCTCGATCGCAGCCTCGACGAAGTCAGCCTCTGGTAGGAGTCTGCGGGCTTCCTCGATGGCGGCCTGGTCGACGTCTATCCCGATTGGATGCTCGTGATTGCAGGCCGCCAAGGTGAGTCCATCCGCGCAGCCGACATCGATGATGGTCCGGCCACCGGCCGTCTGGGACGCCACAAGTCTATTCACCTGCTCGTGAAAGAAGCTGTTGCGCTGCCTGCGGCGGGCCACGAAGGCGCTGTTCGCGGAGAGGAAGCGGGCCCTGGTGGCCAGGTGCTCTCGGAGGAAGCGGGAACCTCGGTGCAGAGCGTCCGATGTCAACGTGGTCATACCCAGGCCCCGATTCTCGCTGGTCAGCACAGACAGTCGCGATTGTTCTACCCGACCCTAGTGAACCTGACCAGGTACTTGAACCGGAGTGGGTCGAACCGCCGGCCCTGCCGCTGCTCCCAGCGCCAGGTCGACAGCAGCCAGTCGGCCGGTATCGGCGTCCTGCCGAATACACCGCCTGACAGCAGGTAGCTCGGGCCGAGCGTGCACCCGAATTCCTCGATCCGCAGCATTGGCCAGCGGGCGGTGAGTCGACGGCGGTCTCGTCGCAACATGATCCACAGCAGCGCCTGGTTGGAGTCCCAGGGATCTGCTGAGCCGGACGACCACGACGGGGCTCTCCGGTTGAACGGCTCTGGGTGGAAGGCGCGGTAGATGGCCGCCGAGAGCGGGCCCCAGTAGGGCTCACAGGCAACGATGGCGCCACCCACTTCCAGACAGCGAACCGCCTCGTCCAGGAATCCGTCCACATCGGGGAAGTGGTGCAGGGCGTCGTTGACGACGAATGCTCCAATTGCGGCGTCGCGGAAGGGCATGGCGGCCGCGCTCAGCACAGCGTCGAGGGATTCGTTGGCCAACACGTCGGTGGTCAACATCGTAGGAATCCAGGCTCGGCCCATATCCGCCCCGGCCCCGAGTTCCACGATTGGACCCGAGATTGCCGGCGGAATGATCCCGCGGAGGCCGCCGTACATCTCGCTGTAGGCGCTGGCGAGGTAGGGATCGGCCAGTACCGCCTCCCGAATCGCCACCGCCGGGGAGTCGGGGGCAAGCCTCGGGCCACTGGTCAACCGGCCGCGCAGTCGTTGCTGCCAGGAGTGGTAACGGGAGAACTTGGCGTCGGTCACGGTTGCGTTCCAGGGCGCAGGTTGTGGTCGTCACCGGGCCGCTCGAGCGGGATCGCGTCGACGTGCAGCACCGCTATCGGCGTCCCCGAGACGATCCCGCCAAGTTCGGTCAGCACCTCGGCCTCGGCCACCAAACTCCACTGCGGACCCTTGACGATCTGCAGCAGCAACTGTCCAGGTTGGTCCTGGGACACCTGGAACTGGCGCACCAGGAAGTCGTAGTCCTGGAAGAAGTGTGCGAAGAACGACGCCGGCAACCAGCTTCCGTCGGCGAGTTGGACGCTCGCTTGGGTGCGCCCCTCGATCCGGCCGATCCGGCTCAGACCACGCCCGCAGCTGCACGGTCGCGACTCGTCCACCGCGGTCGCCAGATCTCCGACCCGGTAACGGATCAGTGGCACCGAGAAGTTGTTCAAATCGGTCACCACTATTTCGCCGGTTTCGCCAGGTTCGGCCGGGCGGCCGTCGACGAGGATCTCCACGATCACGGACTCGTCCATCACATGGTGCACTTCACCGGCGTCCATGGCTTCACATCCGAAGGCGATATCGCCGATCTCTCGGGTGCCGTAGGAGTCATGGACGGGCGCTTGCAGCGCCTTTCCCGCCAGTTCCCGGGTTTCAGCGGAGATGTCGGCAGCCCGCGAGATGATGCCGCGGGCGCGGTATCGGTCGGGATGGGCCGCCGCCCTGGTCGCTATCTGATCCAACGTGCCACCGCTTCCGTCGATCAGGGACGGTGGGCCCTGCTCGAGGCTGTCCAGGATGGTGGCCAACCCCTCGTCGTCCACTTCGGCCGTGGTGAACTCGTCTCGTCGGAGCAGCAGATTGTCCAGTCCCGCGCGCATTCGCTGCCAATTCGTCATTCCGACGGAGTCATCACTGATGCGCAGTTGTCGATCCCCAAACCGCCAACCGGACCACTCTGCGGCGCGCAGGGCAACCGCGAGCCGGACCTCCAGTTGGTACCTGTCGACATAGGTCACGAGGGGCTCACCGGTGGCACCGCTGGTGGTCATCTTGACCATGTCCCGAGTTCGGTGGGTGTCGGCGAACAGGTCGAAGTAGAGGCGCTCGCGAATATCATCTTTGGTCAACTGCGGAAGTCGACGCAGATCCTCGAGGCCGGCGATCGGGTCCGGGCCGATTCCGGCGAGGGCCTCACGGTAGTAGGGCACGTGGACCGCCGCGTGTTGGACGAGGCGCTGCAACTTGCGCAACTGCAGGTCCGCCAACTCCTGCCGCGGAAGCCACTGCGTCTCGCGGAGTTCCAGGTAGAGCGAGCGAACCCGGCGCCGGGCCAGCCGATGGTGGATCGGTGCACTGGCGAAGTACGCCTCGAACAGCGCCCGTCGCCAACCTCGGTAGGGCGTTCCGGCGCGCGGCACCGGCCGGGATCGGGGGGCCAGCGTACCGTCGATCGGCTCGCGGCGTCCCCGGCCGAATTCCCGCAGGGCGGTCGGGAAGTCGGTCAGGGTCGCAGCCGACACCTTCCACGCGCGCGACCCGGCCAGGAAGGACTCCCCGGCGTTACGCGGCAGGAACAGCGTTTCGACCTCCACCATCGTGTAACCCTTGGCCCGGGCCGCGACGCGGATGAAGGCTTGGAAGACCTGGTAGTCCCCCCGGTAGTCGACAACGTCCGCCATCACCCGCCGTGGTCCGAGCACAAAGCCCGACTTTGAGTCCGCGGCCCGATCCCCGAAAGCGACGTTCAGGACGGTGTTGAGGCCCTTCGAGAAGGCGAGTCGACCGTCCTTCTCTCGTTCGATCTGCGAGCGGACCCCCTGGCAGATGTCGGCTCGGGACTCCAGCAACCGACGGTAGAGCGTCACCACCTGCTCCGGCGGGTTCTGCAGATCCGCATCGATCAGGCAGACGTAGGTGCCGCGCGCCGCCGCGATCCCGCTGCGCCACGCAGCTGGGATCCCGAGGTTGGTGTCATGCCGGACGCCGGTGATCGCGTCCGGATGGGCGCGACTGAGGGTCTGGATCACGTCCCA
>JAUPKO010000089.1 GCA_030837395.1 Actinomycetota bacterium
GCTCGTGCGTGATGGTCGCCACGTTGTGCCCTTCGGCATCTGTCACGTCCCAGTGTTCCTTGTTCAGCCCGGTGTGGTGCTTGGCTTCGAGCACGTGCGCGCCGGACGCGTTGGTCACTGTGTAGCTGTCCATTGAAGGGAGTTTGCGGGCAACGGTGTAGGTGGTCATGTTGTCTCCATGCGGGTATCGGGTTGTCGCCGTTGTTGAAGGTAGCGGATTGCAGAGGAATCGTCACGGGACGACGGGTGGCTGGCGTCGACTTCGTAGGGCGATCACCACGGCGCCGGCAGCCACCACGGCGGCATTGGCCAGCAGCGAGACGGCCAGGCCGAACTGGTCGAACAGGTAGCCGATCAGCAGCGCCCCGACGGCTGTCGTAGCGGTGACGAGCATGAAGAACACGCCCATCATCCGTCCGCGCAACTCCACCGGCAGGTCCAGCGCCACGGTGCCCTGACCGTTGACGAACACGAATTCCCATCCGAATCCCACGGCCATGACGGCGACTAGATCGATGACTAGACCCTGGCTCGGGGTCACCGCCAGCACCACCAGCCCGCAGGCCGAGACGGCCAAACCGGTCGCCATCAAACGCTGCCGGTCGCGGGTCGATCGATGCCTTGAATTCATGAAGGGGTTGGCCGCCAGCGCCCCGACACCGATGAAACCAACCAACACCCCCACGGACGTTGCCGTCAGGCCGTGCTCGCGCGCGATCGTCGGCATCAACTGTTCGATTGGCGCCACCAGTGTGAAGAACAGTGCCGTCGACAGGGCGACGAGCCGCATCAGCTGGTGGCCCAAGCCATCTCGGAGGCCACCGGACACACCTGCAGGGTGGGAGCGGTGCAGCGAGTCCTCCGAACCGACCAGTAGCTTCGTCCGCCACAGCACGAGCGCCACCAGTGCGTACGACGCGGCGTTGAGGCCAAAAGCCGCCGCGACGCCGATCGCCGTCACCAGCACCCCGCCCACGACGGCGCCCGCGAGCCTGGTGAGGTTGAAAATCATCGACGCCCGCGCGACAGCTGTGTGCCGGTACTCCTCCGGAACTGTGTACGGGATGATCAGCGAGATGATCGGCTGGTTGAGTGAGAAGGGGATCGCACCGGCAAACACGCAAAGATACAGCAGGTCGACCGTGAGGCGACCGGAGAGTTCAAGCACCACCAGTGCGGTGCAGGCGGCGGCCTGCAGCAGGCTGAGGAGCACGGCCAGACGGCGTGGGTCGTGGCGGTCGGCCAGGATGCCGCCCAGTGGGCCGCCCACCAAGGCGGGGCCCAGTGCCAGGGAGGTCAGCACGCCGACGGCAGTTGCACTGTTCGTCAAGTGGTACACCAGCCAACTGGCGGCCACCACCTGCATATAGGAACCGGCCGACGACACCGCCCGGGCGATGAACACCCTGCGGTAGGCGGGAAACGACAGCGGACTGCGGGGTTTGGGGTCCTTGGTGACAGAACTCATGACAAGGCCTGTGTCGGCTAGGGCGAGCGAGTGGCTGACGTCCGACTGGTTCGGTTACTCGGCGCGGCGCACTAGTGCTGCCAACGCCTGTCCGCCGCCGATGCACATGGTGACGACCGCGTACTCCAGGTCGCGTCGTTGCAGGTCCAGGCCCGCCCGCAGGGTAAGCATCGCCCCTGTCGCGCCCACCGGGTGACCCAGCGCGATCGCGCCGCCGTGGGGATTGGTCTTGGCCGGGTCCAGACCGGCATCTCGGATCACCGCAACAGCCTGCGATGCGAACGCCTCATTGACCTCGAACAGGTCGATATCGGCCGGGGTGAGGCCAGTCTGCTCAAACAGAGACGCCAGTGCAACCACCGGTGCATAACCCATGTATTCGGGCTCCAAGGCACCCACCGCGACTGCCTCCAGGGTGGCAAGCGGCCGCAACCCTCGTTCCCGCGCAACGTCGTCCAAGGTCACCACCACGGCGCAAGCACCGTCGTTGATGCCGGAGGAGTTGCCTGCGGTCACGCTCCCACCCTCACCGAAGGAGGGCCGAAGACCGGCGAGCGTCTCGACGGTGGTGCCCGGTCGGGGGTGTTCGTCGGCGCTGACCACCACGGGCTTGCGGCCCGGCACCGTGACCGGGACGATCTCCTCGGCAAAGACGGCCTGCGATTCGGGCAGAGCAGCCCGGCGCTGTGATTCGGCCGCGAACTCGTCCTGCTCAGCGCGACTCACCGAGTATTTGTCGGCCACCCGTTCGGCGGTCCAACCCATGAGCTTGTCGTGGAAGGGGTCGGTGAGCATGGCCAGCGTGCCGTCCACCAACGTGCGGTTGCCCAGCCGCTTGCCGCTGCGGGCGGCGAAGTCGTAGAACGGCATCCGGCTCATGTTCTCGGCGCCGCCGGCCAGGATGAAGTCGGCAGTACCCCAACGACACTCCATCCCGGCGTTCCAGATGGCTTGCAGACCGCTGCCGCACAGGCGGTTCACTGTGTAGCCCGGCGTTGACGTGGGCAGTCCGGCGGCCAGCGCCACCCGGCGGCCGAGGTAGGCATCACCCCCGACTTGGCCGATGCAGCCGAAAATCGATTCGCCGATGTCTGTCGGTGCCACCCCCGTGCGCGTCAACGCCTCGGCCGCAGCTGCGGCCCCCAATTCGTGGGCGGGCAGTTCGGCGAAGGCGCCGCCGTAGGACCCGATCGGGGTACGGGCGCCCCCGAGAATCGCCACTTTGCCGGTGTTCGCAGTTCTCATGACACCCTCTCCATCGCCCTTGCCGCGCGGCCGCGACCTTGCCATGATTCCACAGCCGGTTGCAGTGTCAGCCCCGGTGTCAGCCAGCCTCAATATCGTGACCCGCGGCTCGAAGCGAGGCCACCGTTGTATCCAGCGACTCGGCTCGGACCAGCAGATAGTCGGTGTCGAAGGTCGACGTCACGAAGACGCTTACGCCCACCTCCGAAAGCGGTCCGGTGAGGGCCGCCATGACCCCTACCATGCCGAAATCCAGCGGACCGGCCACCTCCAGCGCCCGCCAATCGGGCTCGATTCGGGCATCCACGTGTTCTGGCGCAGCGTCTTGAATGCACACCAACGAGATCTCATCGGTGGTGCGCACGGCTGCAAAGAAGGAGTTTCCTGACGGCGGTTGTGGCCACGGTGCGGTCGGTGGCAGCCGGACGATCGCCAGGCGGTCGGGTAGGACTCTGAGTTGCATGTGTTCAGTATGGCGTGCCACCCCTCGGGTGGGGTGGCGATCGTGGCCATGGAGGTGGCCGCGGGGCTAGAGTCCAAGTGTTTCCCCCTACCCGAGGGGGTCGCAATGATGGGAGTCAACATGAACGGGACCAGGCCTGGCATCGCTCTTGCTGCGGCAGCCCTCGCGGCCGGGTCGGTGCTCGCCGGCTGTGGCGGCAGCAACAACGATGAGCAGGAGCCGCAGGCCCCGGCAACCGTCGTCGAGACGCCCGCCACCGTGACCGAGACCCCGACCAGCGAGACCCAGACGCAGCGGCCCCAGACGCAAACCCCGCAGGAGGAGCAGCAGCAGGACCAGCAGAACCAGAACCAAGACCAGCAGAACCAGAACCAAGACCAGCAGAACCAGAACCAGAACCAGAACCAGGACCAGCAGAACCAGGATCAGCAGAACCAGGATCAGCAGCGCGAGTAGTCGGAGCCCGGCCTCGGTCGGGGCTCCCCGGACTCTGCGGTCCTCGGTTGTGAGGCAGGGGGTCCGCGACGGGTGAGCCGTTGGGTGGAATGTCCGCCGTCAGGCGGCCGGTTGGCCGTACGCTCGCGGCATGACACCCGGCGGCTACGGCGACAGCGAGACCGGGTTCATGCGGCGGGCGGTCGAGGGTGCGCTGGATGCGACTGTGGGTCGGGTCGGGGACCGGGTCGGCGACACCGCGCGCGGGCTGACGGAGGCCACCGCCAAGCAGGTCATCGACGACCTCGAGCCCTACCTGATCGCCGAGACGGTGCCGCGCATCGTGGACGGACTCACGCCCTACCTGATCGAGACGATCGTGCCCGATGTCGTCGACGGCGTCAGCCGCCACATCGCCGAGGTCACGGTGCCCGAGGTGATGATGGGGGCGACGCCGGCTCTTGTCGAGCAGATCCTGCCGCAGTTGATGGACCAACTCCAGCCGTACTTGGAGCTGGAACTCGTGCCCAGAGTGGTCGACGCGCTTGTGCCTCACCTGAACGCCTCCGTGGCACCGGAGCTGGTGGACGCACTCATGCCGAAGATCGAGCAGGAGGTCGCACCGCGACTGGTGTTCTCCCTGATGCCGATGATCAGAGCGGAGGTCGTGCCGCAGATCCTCGACGACATCGTGGACGATCCGAAGGTCCGCGACCTGATCCGAGAGCAGAGCCAGGGGATGATCCTGGACGGGCTGGAGCGGGTGCGCAAGATCCTGGCCCAGGCTGACGATGTGGTCGAGAAGATCGTGCGGCGCCTCTTTCGGCGCAAGGCCCGTCCGTTGCCGGGGCCGCTCGACGTCCCCGCGTTGCCCAGCCGTCGCTATGTGAACGCGGGGGTGTTCTCCCGCGGGGTGGCGCTCGCCGTGGACTTCGCGATGGTCGGCTTCTTGGTGAGCATCGGCCTCAATGCGATTGTGTCCCTGCTGCAGAACCTCACTGATCCGTTACCGCAGTGGGTCACGGGGCTGCTCGCATTCATCTCGCTGCTGATCTTCCCCAGTTACCTGGCGGTGTCCTGGATGCTGACGGGCAACACCATCGCCCAGGGGGTCTTCGGCCTGCAGGAGTGCACCGATGACGGCCGCCGGATGCTGCCGCTGCGCGCTCTTGTCAAGGCCTGGACCCAGGTGCTCCTCTTGCCGTTGTGGATCTGGGGCATGATCTTCAGCCCGTTCAGCCGGACCCGCAAGGGCCTGCTCGACATGCTCACGCACACGCAGGTGCGGTACTTCGTGCACGGGGAATCCGTCGAGGAGCCGCGCCGACGGCTGTTGAAGGGTGACCTCGGCGCCCCTTGAGCGAGCGACCCTCAGCCGGGGTCGAGTTCAGTGGCGGTCCTTGCGCACCTTCACCCGATTGCCCTGGATGCGGGTACGGGACAATGCCGCGATGACGTCCTTGGCGGCATCGGAGGGCACATCGACCGTGGTGAACCGCTGCGAGATCTCGATCGCCCCGACGTCCGAGCCCGACAGCCGGGTCTCGTTGGCGATCGCCCCCACCACGTCCTGCGGGCGCACGCCGGCATCACGGCCGGCCGAGATGAACAGGCGGGTGGTGTCGACGCCGGGCTTGCCGCGAGGCTTGCCCTTGCCTTTGGGTTTGGCGCCGCGATCCGACCGGTCACCACGCTCCCGCCGCGCCGGCGGGCCGCTGATGCTGGCATCCGGGATGTACTCCTCCCCGGCCTCTCCGACGGTGCTCACGTGCGCCATCTTGACGGCCGCCAACGCCACCACGTCGAGCGGAAACTCGTCGGTGAGGTTCCCCAACATACCCCGGTAGTCGTCGAGGTCGTCATCGAGGCAGGTCCGTGCCAGCGCGTCCCGGGTCGCCTCCAGTCGGCGGGCGCGAAGGTCGGCTGAAGTGGGGACCTTGGCGATCTCGATGCGCTGCTTGGTGCTGCGTTCGATCGCTGCGAGTTGCCGCTGTTCGCGCGGTTCGGCGATGGTGATCGCCACGCCGTCGCGGCCAGCACGACCCACCCGTCCGATGCGGTGCACGTAGGACTCCGGCGCGGCTGGCACGTCGAAGTTGATCACGTGGGTGAGGTGGTCGACATCGAGTCCGCGCGCCGCCACATCCGTGGCGACCAGCAACTCGGCGTTGCCGTTGCGCAGCCGGCCCATCACCCGATCGCGCTGAGCCTGATCCATTCCGCCGTGCAGACCCTCGGCGCGGTAGCCGCGCCCGTTGAGGGTCTCGGCCAATTGGTCGACCTCATCGCGGGTGCGACAGAACACCAGCGTGGCGGTGGGGGACTCGACATCCAGAATCCGGCCCAGTGCTGCCACCTTGTGGGCCCTGGCCACGATGTAGGCAGTCTGGCGCACCGCGGGACGGCCGTCGCCCGAGGCCACATCGCAGGGGATCTCGATGCGCTCCGGGTCGCGTAGGTGGGCCTTGGCGATCTTGAGGATCTTCTTCGGCATCGTGGCCGAGAACATCACCGTCTGGCGCTGCGCGGGAGCCGCCGACAGGATGGCATCGATGTCCTCGGCGAAACCCATGTCCAGCATCTCGTCGGCCTCATCGAGCACCACTGTGGCGACGTCGTCCAGGATCAACACCCGGCGGTTGAGCAAATCCAGCGCGCGGCCTGGTGTGGCGATCACCACGTCGACGCCGCGGCGCAGCGCGCTGATCTGTCGGATGATCGGGGCGCCGCCGTAGACCGGCAGCGTGCGGGTGCCGAAGGGTCGGCCGTACCGATGCACCGCCTGCGCCACCTGCATACACAGCTCTCTGGTGGGCGCGAGCACCAGTGCGGTGGGCGCCGTGCCCTGGTGCTCTCGGCCGGATCGGGCCAGGATGGGCAAGGCGAAGGCGGCGGTCTTGCCGGTTCCGGTGGCGGCCTGGCACAACAGATCCCGCCCGGTGAGCATCGCGGGAATCGCCCGCTGCTGAATCGGCGTCGGGGCCTCGTAGCCAAGTTCGACCACCCCGGCCACCAGTTCGCCAGGAAGGCCCAGATCGCTGAAGTCTTTGTCGTCGGCAGTCACGCCAGCACGTCCCATCCGCCACTCGGCGTGGCGTCATCATCACACCACGGCGACTCTGCCCAACCGCAGCGGGGGCCAGCCGGTCAGCTGGCGGCAGCGGGCAGCCAGCGATTCACGATGTCCGTCAAGCCGGCCCGATTGAACGGCTTGGACAAGAAGTCGTCCATGCCCGAGGCAAGACAGGCGTCCCGGTCCGAACCCATCACAGTTGCCGTCAGAGCGACGATGGGCACCCGCGGCCAGCCTCGTTCGGCTTCGGTCCGCCGGATCAATTGTGCGGCCTGGTGTCCGTCCATGACCGGCATCTGCAGATCCATCAGCACCAGGGCGGGGTGCTCGTCCTGGTACCGCCGCACACCGGCGGATCCGTCCTCCGCGATCGCCACGGCGACCCCGAGTTTGCGAAGCATCGACTCCGCGACTCGCTGATTGATCACGTTGTCCTCGACCAGTAGGACCAGCGGTGGGTGCGCAGCCGTGACATCGCTCGCCGTGACGGACGGGCCGGGGGCCGTAACCGTCGGCGGCGGGGCCACGGGGGGCGACCCGCCGACCACGTCCCCGTCGGCCCCCACCTCGAGCGGAAGCCGTACGTTGAAGCAGGCGCCTGCTCCTGGGCTGCTTGTCACCGTGATGGTGCCACCCATCTGGTCCAGCAGTCGGCGGCAGATGGCCAGTCCGAGGCCAGTGCCGCCGTAGAGCCGGGTGGTGCTGGCATCGGCCTGGGTGAATGCGCTGAACAACTTCTCCTGCACCTCCGCAGGGATGCCAATGCCGGTGTCCTGCACAGCCAAGGCGAGGTCGTAGGTCTGCGGTGAAGCCATCGTTCCGCCGATCCGGAGCGTGACCGATCCGTGCGCGGTGAACTTCAGTGCGTTGCCCACCAGGTTGGTGATGATTTGGCGCAGCCTACGCGCATCTCCGACCACACACGGCGGGACGTGAGGGTCCACCTCGATCCACAGGGCCAGCCCCTTGGATTCGACCCGCTCGCGCAGCAACTCAGCTGCCTCGGACAACTCGGCAGCGGGGTCGAAGGGGAAGTGGTCGATGTCCATGCGGCCGGCCTCGATTTTGGACAGATCCAGCACATCGTCGATGATCGACATCAAGGACAGCGCCGACTTGCGGGCTAGTGCGACCTGCTGCCGCTGCTCCTCGGTGAGAGGGCTGTCCGCGACGAGTTCGAGCATGCCGAGGACTCCGTTCATGGGGGTGCGGATCTCGTGGCTCATGGTCGCCAGGAACTCGCTCTTGGCGCGGTTGGCCGCCTCGGCGCGTTCCTGGGCCAGCCGCTGCGCTGTGATGTCGATGTGAATTCCGACCATCCGCAGTGGGTGACCGCCCTCGTCGCGCAATACGACCCCGGAGGCCAGGATCCACACGTAATGGCCATCCTTGTGGCGCATCCGGTGGAGGTTCTCGTACCGCGCGGTCTCCCCGGCGAGGTAGGCGCGCACCCGTTCGGCTGAGGCCTCCAGATCGTCTGGATGGGTGCGCTGCACCCACGCCTCGAAGGTGTCCGGCACCTCGTCCGGTTCATAGCCGATCAGGGCCTTCCAGCGGTCTGAGAAGAACACCTCGTCGGCTGCCACATCCCAATCCCACAAACCTGCGTGGCTGCCCTCCAATGCCAGATGCAGCCGCTGTTGTTCCAGCATCAGTTGGTCGACCTGGGCCTCAATAAGGCTGCGGTCGGCCCGGTTCTGCAGCATCGCGCCCACTTGTTGGGCGAACAGCGTGAACGACTGCATCGCACCGGGGTCCAAACCTGGGTGGAAATCTCCCCGGCCGGTCTGGCTGCCGGCCAGGGCGTAGCCGAAGGTGCGCCCTGCGGGTCCGATGCAGGCGGCCACGGCCAGTTGGCGCAGTCCAAGCCGGGCCAGGGCGGCATCCTCCGGCGACGACCACAGCGCAGCCTTTCGCCGACGGAACTCACCTGTGGCTAACAGGTACCGGAGGTCATCGGTGGCAAGTGCAGTGGGCTCAATTCCGGCCGCGGCCGCCACCTGCGTTGCCAGGTCGCCGTCCTCGCCGGTGAGCCACACCATGCCCCACTGCACTTGGAAGATCTCGCAGATCGCCTCAGCGGTGAGGTCCGCGAACTGCTCAGCTGCCGAGACAGTCACTGCCTGCGTGTTGTAGCGGTGGATACCCTCGAAGCGTTCGAGCTCGTGATCCAACCTGGCCCGGGTGTCGTGCAGTTGCTGTTGGACTAGTGATAGCCGGGCGACTTGGGCGGATAAGCTCCGCACCTGCGCGCGTAAGTCGGCAGCATCATCGTTGTCCACCATGGCAGGTCCGGCGCGGTGCGAAAGTGCGAGGAGGGTCAAGCCGACACGTCGGCCGCGGCCGACCGCACGAGAGCGTAGATCGCCGTCGTGTAGTTGTGGTAGGTGTTGGCCCCGCCGAGCCGGGCGAATTCGCCGAAGCCGTAGATTCCCAGCCAGGGCGGCACCACGCCGTCGGGGCTGAGCGGGTACTGCATTCGACTCACGAGTTCCTCCTTCATCACGCGGTCGAACATGAATCGCCCGCGCGCCAGGCAGTCCGCGTGGAACACGGCGACGATGTCGCGGTCGGCGGCTTCGGCGGCCATCCGTTCCATCATGCGGTCCATATCGCTGAAGATTCGCTCCTCATCGCGGACGGTGAGCCAGAGCTTGGTGCCCTCCGGGCAGGTCGTGGCGTAGTGCATGGTGCCGTCGTCATCGCGTTTGGTCACGACCCGCAGGATGTGCGGGTTGCCGTACTCCGCGGCGAGATCCGTTGCCAGCGCCTCGGCCAGTGCCCCAACCGGGATCGTGTCGCCGCAGGTGGCGGTCACCGGCATGGCGAGGCGTTCGGTGTAAGTGGTCCAGGCGGGCTGGCCGTCGAGTTCGATGATGCGATTGCCCTCGGAGCGGGTGACGGTCATCGGCTCACCCACGGCCAGGAATCCGTGGGTCGCCTGGGTGATCACGTCGAGGGTGGGATCGGCGAATCCGACCGCCCAGGCGGCGTGCTGGTAGACCTGGGAGTCGACGATCTGGTAACTGGCGATGCCCTTCATATTGTCGGCCGAGGTGGCGCCGAAAATCGTCACCTCGGGTCCGAACACCGACTCCAGGCCGGCGATGCACTGATCATCGTCGATGTCGATCCCAGAGGCGAGGAACAGCACCATCGTGATGCCCGGGTTGGCCTCGCGCAGCAGGGTGCCGAGTTCGGCGGCCTTGTCGAACGAGTTGGTTCCGTAGATGTCGTCGACCGCAGCCACCGCGACCTCGTCGGCGCCGCGGACGGTCATCACCGCCACGTCGTGCATCGATTCGCTCACCCCCTCGCGGCCCACCACACCGCAACAGGAGGAGCCCACGATGCGGGCGCTAGGTGCCATCCTGCGGGCCTCGTCTGCCAAGGCCTGGTAATCGTGTCCGAGGGAGGCGTGCACGATCACCACGTCGCAGTCTGTGTCGCCTTCTCCCAGGGAGGCCTCCAGGCATTCGGCCATGGCCCTGCGGGAGTTGACCATTCGGGCACTTGCTGAGGCGAATTCCAACATGAGGCACCCTCTCCTGACGCGGCTCAGGGTGATCCTACCGCCGGAGTCATCGGATGCCGCCGCGAGCGGCGAGTCGAGGGAGGGCGGCCCGGGTATCCTGGACCGTGATGCGAGCCGAGGAGCCCACGTGACGACGACCGGGCAGGTCTCAGGGGCGACCTTGGCAGGGGCGTTCAACCCCCGGGAGAACGCGCTGAACCTGCTGCGTCTCGTGCTGGCCGCGGCGGTGATCTTCGGCCATGCCGCACTGCTCGGGGGCTACCAGTTGCCGCGGCCGCTGATGCTCGCGGTGAGCGAACTCGCGGTGGACGGCTTCTTTGCCATCAGCGGCTTCCTCATCACCCGTAGTTGGCTGGGTTACCCGGTGTGGTCCAGGTACGTGTGGCACCGGGGGCTGCGGATCCTGCCTGGATTCTGGGTCTGCCTGCTGGTCACGGCGCTGGTGCTCGCACCGTTGGGGTTGCTGTTGCGGGGCCAGTCGTTGGCCGGCTATTGGACCGCAGCCGACGGTCCCCTCGGCTACGTGTGGCGCAACGCCCTGCTGTGGATCACCCAGCCTGGCATCGCTGGATCACCTGATTGGTCCGGGTATCCGGGCAGTTGGAACGGCTCGCTGTGGAGCCTCTACTGGGAGTTCCTGTGCTACCTCGGGGTGGGTGTGCTGGGCACCCTCGGCGTGCTGCGTCGGCGGCGGTCGTTGGTGCTGGCAGCTTTCGTGGTCGTGTGGCTGGTCACGGCGTTCAAGAACCTCGTGCCAGGGGCGCAGGAGGACTATTTCGGCAGCTTCAACGGCCAGGTGATCCCGCGCCTGTCGCTGATGTTCCTGGCCGGGTGTGTGCTGTTCCTGTACGCCGAGAAGGTGCCGATGGACGGCCTACTCGCGGCGGGCGCCGGCCTGATGGTGCTGGCAGGGCTGGTGTCCGGGTGGGACCTGCGGCTGCTCGGCGGGCTGCCGCTGGCGTACCTGCTGCTGTGGCTGGCGTGTCGGCTGCCCTTTCGCTGGGGGCTGCGCACCGACATTTCGTATGGGGTCTACATCTACGCCTTCCCGATCCAGCAGGTGCTCTTCGCCGCCGGGCTGGCCACGGTGGGTTGGTTGGGCTACGCACTGCTCGCCACGGTGCTGACGGTGCCGCTCGCGTACGCCAGTTGGCTGGTCGTGGAGCACCCCGCGATGAGCCTGAAGCCACGAGGCCCGGGGGCGGCCGGGTCGATCGAGGATGCCCGACCTCGGCCGGGCGTGGCGATTGCTTTCGTCGCTTTCGGTCTGTTCGCGGTGCTGGGGCTGATCGCCCCCGGGGGCTGACGCAACGCGGGGCGGCCGGTCACCCGGCAGG
>JAUPKO010000841.1 GCA_030837395.1 Actinomycetota bacterium
GGCGATCGGACGAAACAGCAGGGCAACGACTTCTCGAAAATCCAGGCCCGCTTTGCCACCCGGGTCAAACTCACTAGCGCAGATGTGGAGGAGGTCATCCGCAAACGGCTGCTCGAGAAGAACAGCGCCGGCGATGCGGTCCTGCGCCCCATCTACGCTGCGCAGTCCGCCAACGTGAAGACGCTGTTCACGTTCGTCGATGGTGCCAAGACATACAGCAACTACTCCGATGAGGACCATTTCATTGGCACGTATCCGTTTGTCAGTTACCAGTTCCCGCTGTTCCAGGCTGCGATAGAGGGCATCTCGGATCACAATGTCTTCGAGGGCCGCAACAGTTCGGTCGGCGAGAGGTCGATGCTCGCTGTGGTGCAGCAGGTGGTCAAGGGGATCGGCGATGTGGAGGTCGGCACACTGGCGACGTTCGACCAAATGTTCGCCGGTATCCGTGCCTCGCTGAAGTCCGCCGCGCAACGCTCTATCGACGTCGCCGAACGCAACCTGGATAACAAGTTGGCGGTGCGGCTGCTCAAGGCGCTGTTCCTGGTCAAGTACGTGGAGAGTTTCCGGGCGACGGCGCGCAACCTGACCGTGCTGGTCTATGACCGGTTCGGGCTTGACCTGCTGGATCTGTCCCGTCGCGTGACTGAGGCGCTGGCACTACTGGAGGCCGAGACCTATGTCCAGCGCTCCGGCAACGCCTATGAGTACCTGACCAACGAGGAGCAGGTGATCGAGGAGGAGATCAAGAACGTCGATATCGACTCAGTCGAGATCAGTGCCCGGCTCTTCCGGATCCTTTCCGGCGACGTCGTGAAGGCAACGAAGGTGCGCTACGCCAAGAACGGGCGAGACTTCGCGTTCGGCTACAAGCTCGACGATCAAGTGCACGGTCTGCAGCGGGAGTTGACGCTGCATTTCATCACGCCGGAGTACGCCTACGGGTCCGTCGAGATCCGCATGCACAGCGCCGGCAAGGACGAGTTGCGTGTCGTACTGGAACCCGACGATCGGGCGATGGCCGACCTACGCCTATTGCTCAAGACCGAGAAGTACACCAAGCGTAAGCAGACCTCGTCCTTGTCGGCCGTGGAAGACCAGATTCTGCGCTCCAAGGCCGCGCTCAACGTCGAGCGTGAGAAGGAGTTGATAGAGCGCATACGGGCCTCGGTCGGCAAGGCCGAGTTGGTGATCAACGCCACCGACGTGACCTCCGGTTCGCAGGAGGCCAGGACCCGTGTCGAGGATGGCCTGGGGGAGCTGGTCACGCGCACGTACGTCAACCTCGGAATGCTCGCCGGGGTCGTCTACCGCGAGCAGGACATAGCCGGGTACGCCAACCCTGACTCGTCGATGATTTTCGACGAACCCGCGGCGCACCGCCTGGCCCCAGCCGGCGACGAGGTGCTCTCATGGGTCCTGCGCCGAGACAAGCTCGGCCAACAGGTGACGGTCAAGTCGATCATCGATGACTTTCAGACCAAGCCGTATGGCTGGGACCTCGCCTCCATCGAGGTGGTGATCGCGTGGCTGGTGGGTAACAGCAAGGTCACGCTGACTGTCGACGGCAACGCTCTTAAGCGCTCAGAGGTGGCCGCGGTGCTGCGCAACACCCAGAAGCATTCTCGCGCGGTGGTTGCCCCGCAGAAGGACTTCGACGAGCGCAGAGTCAAGGCGTTGCGCGACTTCTGCAGCGGCTTCTTCGATGAGGCCTCACCGCCCAAGGACCCACTGGAGCTGGCCCGCCACGGCAGCGAAAGGCTACATGCCAGACACGCTGAACTGCAGGCACTGTCGACCGGCTCCAAGTACCCGTTCGTGGCGCAACTGGCCGGACCCATCGCCCTGCTGGAGCAAGTGGTGGGCAAACCCGCTGAGTGGTATCTCACCGACTTCGGCGGCCAGCGCAACGACCTGATGGAGGCCAAGGAGAACCTGATCGACCCGATCCAGGGGTTCCTCAACGGCGGCCAGCGTGTGATCTACGACGATGCCGAAACGCTGCTCGTGGCCAACGGCAACAACCTGGGCTACCTGGTCGATGGCGCCGACGCCGAGGTGAAGCGTCTACTCGAGGATCCCGACGCCTTCCGCGGCAACAAAATGGCGCACCTGAAGAAGGAGGCCGCGGCGCTGCCCTCCCAGGTTCAGCAAGCGGTGGCGGCAAGTCGCGACGAGTTGGTTGGGGTCATCGAAGGGCGTAAGGCCGAAATCCTCGGCAGCGAGTACTACCTGGAGGCGACACCCGAGGCCCAGGCCAGCGTGATCGCCGCCATCGACCGTCTCGTCGAGCACGTACAGACCCAGCATCAGATCGCGCTCATCCGTGAGGCAGGCAACACCTTTGAGGAGGCCACCTACCCCGCGCTGCTCGATCATCTCGTCGCCAGCGTGAAGCCGGTCCGCCACGATGGCGGTGATCCCGGTCCCCCGGCGTTCCCTGTCAGGATCATCTCGATCAAGTCCATCAAGGTGCCGGGCGTCCACGGAGTCCTGGCGACTCCCGGGGACGTCCGGAAGTACACCGACGCGCTGCGCGACGCCCTGATCGCAGCCCTCGACAACGGAAAGCGAATCTCACTGTAATGGAAACCGCCTCGCTGAAGTCCTTCGCCATGTGGGCGCGCGTGGAACTGATCGCCGAGGTGTCGGCCCGCCTCGCGGTAGTCCTGGCGCCGGGCTCAACTGAGCGCATCGAGAACGTGAACGCAGTCGCCGATTTGGAGCGAGCCATCAAGGCCGCGGGCGGCAGTGAGGCTGGCCGAGCCGCGGTGGCCGAGAAGGTGGCCTACACCTGGTTCAACCGGATCATCGCGCTGCGGTTCACGGACGCCAATGGCTTCACCGGCGGCGTCGGGGTGGTGTCGCCCGAGCGCGGCAA
>JAUPKO010000842.1 GCA_030837395.1 Actinomycetota bacterium
ACACCGGTGCCGTACGAGATTCTGGCCTGCGACCCGCCGCGACTGCTCACCGTGGCGGCACTGGAGGGATTCGCACAGTGGCGCATCGGGTTGATGTTGGCCGAGGCTGCCGACGGAACCTCGGTGGAACTGCGTCAGGAAGATGTCAATCGGGACGAAGTGGCGATGATCGGACCAGGTTGGGAGTGGTATCTGGATCGGTTGCTCGCGTCGACGGTTGGGGATGAGCCCCCGTCACTCGGCGATTTCGAGACCACCTATATGGCCATGAGCGCGGACTATGAGGCGCTCACGCGCTAACGGTCGGCAAGGGTTCGGGTGGCAGGCTCCCGGTCAGCGACGTCGCGTGGCGCCGCCTGGAGTCACCTAGGTGTGGGGTCGGTGGTTGAGTAGGGCGACACCGGAACACCCTCGGGACGGCGCATGAGCGCCGCCAGATCGGCCCGCCGTGGGTCGTCGTGGCCGGCGGCATCGAAGGCGATCGAGTTGCGCTGTGAGGGCATCCGCTCATCCATCAGGGTCAGCAGGGCGTACGCGCGCTCGTCGGCCGGGAACAGCAAGTTGATGTCCACCCCGCGCGGCCACAGCCCCCACGCCCGCACCACCGAAATCTCGAAGGAGAACACGACCGCGTTCGACACCAAGAACAGCACCGAGAAGATGCCCACGACGCTCGCGAACACGCCGTAGACGGCCGACGAGTTCGCGACGAATCGTCCCACCAAGGCGCTACCCAGAGTGACGATCGCGGTCATGGCCAGGCCCCCCAGCGCGGCGCCGAGGCCAACCTCGGCGAACGTCAGGCGGCGCCGGGCCAGGACGGTCGCCGCTGCATAGAGCAGCGCCGAAGCCACGGCCCAGAGGATCACCGACGCGCCGATTCGCTGCACTAGGGCGATTCCCGTGGCATTGGCGACCAGCGTCGAGCCCACCGCGACGACGAGGACGCCGAGACCCATCAGCAACACCAGCAGCAGGACCCTGAGGTAGCGCGGTCCGAATCCGTAGCGAAAGCGGTAGGGCACGCAGAACACCTGATTGACCATGGCATAGAGCGAGAAGACCCCGGCGGTGCCGGCGAGGACCAAGCCGAGCAGGGCGATCGCCAGCGCCGGACCACCTGACGGTAACGACTCGTAGGCAGTCACCACCTGCGTCTGGTAGTCGGCGGGCACGATGTCCTGCACGAGTTGGTCCACGTACTCCGGGTTGTCGCGCAGGACCGTGCTCAGCACCGCGAACCCGGCGATGGCCAGCGGAAACAGGCTCATAAAGGTGTAGTAGGCCAGTAGCGCCGCCAGCCGACTTCCCTCATCGTCGGCATATTTCTTGAAGGCCGCGTAGGTGAAGGCGATCAGCCCGTGGCCGGCTTGCAGACGATCAACCATCCGACTGGTTCCCAGCACCCGCTTCTCGATCGAGCCCGCCATCCCTGTGTGGGACACGGGCAATTCGCCCGGGCTGAAGTCGCGGTCCGGGTCGAGCCACGGTTGGTACGGGGTGCCGTCGTCGGCTGGCCGATCCTGCATGGGTTCAGGGTACGAATCAGAGGTCGACTTCGATGGGACGTCACAGAATCCGGCGGTGTCGGCCGCGCTGCGGCAAGCCTGGGTCCGTGTGCCGACCGTGCCCCCGCGTACCCTCCCACCATGGGCTTGGTCGTTACCTATGGGACCTTCGATTTGCTGCACATGGGCCACCTGCGGCTGCTGGAGCGGGCCGCGGCCTTCGGCGATGGTTTGGCGGTCGGTGTCTCCACCGACGAGTTCAATGCAGTCAAGGGCAAACGTTGTGTGGTCCCCTACGGCGAACGCGCTGCTCTCGTGTCGGCGCTGCGGGTGGTGACGCAGGTATTCCCGGAGGAATCGTGGGACCAAAAGGCCGAGGACATCACCCGGCTCGGCGCCGGCGTGTTCGTCATGGGAACTGATTGGGAGGGGAAGTTCGATCACCTCGGTGCGCTGTGCCGGGTGGTCTACCTGCCACGCACAAGAGGCATCTCCACAACCGACCTTCGGCTGCGCACCGCCGCGCTGGAGGTCGAGCGAAGCCGATTGGGTGCCGCGCCCTCGGTCGTAGATTGAGCGGGGCGAGCCGAGGGTCTGCTACTTGGCGGTGGGGTCCGCGGCGAAGTAGGCCGAGGCGACGTGCCTGCCCTTGTCCCGAGCGGCCTGGGGCGGCGGCGTGTGCCAGTCGCCGTAGCGCGTCCTCAGGTAGCGGTCGAGGTTACGCGGGGCGTGGAAGACGTCGCCCTCGAAGCCGATGTCGGAGAGGGGGAACACTTCCTCGTACGGCAGGAACATCGGCCGCAACCGGCTTGCGAAAGCGTGGCCCAGCAGGCTGCCCGGGCCCACCGGGGCGGGGTCCACGAACACTGCCCGAGGCAGCGTATAGGTCAATGATCGCGGCAGGGCGGCCAGGACGTGCAAACCGAAACGGAGGGCAGGTTGGGCACCGTCCAGACCCCTCGCGTACCCCACCGCATGCTCGCGGATGCCTGCCACCCGGGTGGCGTGGGTCGATGCCCACCGCGCGCCGGGCAGCGGTCGGAAACCTTCGAGCGGGAAGATGTCGATGAACAGTGGTTGCACCGAGTTGCGGATACCCAGCAGGGGGGAGTCTTCCCGGATCAGAATCTCCGGGATGCGCACCTTGAGTTGCGCCGGGAACGGGATGTAGGGGTCGACCCGGTACTGCGGGCCCAGCCCGGCCGGGGCGATCCGGGCGAACTCGTCGAAGTCCTGCCTCGGCATGGCGATGTCGAGGTCGTCGTCCCAGGGGATGAACTCGCCTTCGCGCGCCGCGCCGAGCAGCGTGCCGCCGTCAAGGAAGTACCGCAGGTCGTGCTCGTCACAGAACGTTGCCACGGCGCGCAGACACCGCAACTGCGCCTGCTGCACGTCGGCCAACGTGGCCGCTCGGACTTCGCCCCGAACCATGGTCACCCACCCGCCTCGCTCGCGGTGGCCGACCTGTCGCCGAGGAAGTTCCGAGCGACAGGCAAGAGCCACCAACACAGGGCGAGGGCCGCCCCGAACGCCACACTACCGATCAACCAACTGCCGAAGGGACCGATGGGCGCAGAATCCCACCACCACCCCGGGCGTTGGCCGCGTAGCATCCTCGGACTGCCCACGACACCGGGTAGCCCGAAGATGTACCGGTTGAAGTTGACCAGGAGCGCCACGGCGTTCGCCACCGCCAGCATCACGACGATGACACCGACCTGCAGGCGGGTGGGGTACACCGGCCCGGAGTCGAACCTCGGCAGGAGTGCCAGGCCCGCGACGACGTAGAGGATGGGCAGGAAGTAGCGGCTCTGCAGCCCGGTGTTCAGGTTGTTCGTCTCCAGCCACAAGTACATGGTGCTGGCCAGGGCCAACAGCACGTAGACCGAGAGGGCCACCACTTTGCGGGGGAAGATCACGGCCAGGCCGACGAGCACGGCGGCGCCGAAACTGCCGACCGCGAAGGCGCCGACAACACTGGGCATGTCGGTGTCCAACCAGCCGAGCAGCGGTCGGGCCAGACCCGCCAAGGGGGTGCCGACGGCCCCCAGGAAGGAGTCGAGAACGGAGTGCAACGTGCCGCGTTCGGGGGCGTACTGGCGCAGTTTGACGTTGAACGGGTGGTACATCCAGATGATGCCCGCCGCGGCCGCCTGCGCCGCGAGCAGGACGAGCACAGCAACGCCACCCCACTGGCGCCGGGTCATGCGTCGCGGTCGTGCCAGCACGAACACGGCGAGCGCCGGCAAGGTAGCCGCCAAGAAGTACGGTGGCTCGCTGCGGCTGCCCAGGGCCATCACGGCAGCAGCCTCCACCCAGACCAGCCTCGCGACACCGCGG
>JAUPKO010000843.1 GCA_030837395.1 Actinomycetota bacterium
CACATGAATGACGTTGCCGTGAAGTCGATGACATCTCGGACGGTCACCCTCGACGCGGCTGGGCTGGCGCTGCTGAAGAGGATCGCGGCCCAGTTGAAGCTCCCGGACGATTCGCCAGGCAAGGGGGAGCGCGACGTCTACCAGGACGTGCTGGATTCGATCGAAGCGCGGCTCAAGCGCCGGCTGGCAGAGGGCGACAGCCCTGTGTACAAGTCGCTGGCGGAACGAATCGAGAAACTCCGGGCCAAGGCGATCGAGAATGTCGAGGACTCGCTCGCGTTTCTCGAGGAGGCCCTAAAAGTCGCCCAGGATGTTGTCGCGGCCGACCGCGCGGCTGAGGAGGGCGACGAGGAGACATTGGAGCGCCTCGCCGACCCGAAGAGGGGCGTTCTTACGCAGATCGTGGAGGAGAACACGCCGGAAGGGCTGCACAAGATCGTCCCGGAGATCGTTGGACGCATCGACGTGATCGTCGGCGAAGTCGCCTACACAGGCTGGACTTCGAGCGACTCCGGTGACAAGTCCGTCCGTCGGGAGCTGCGCGCGGTGCTCAGGAACTACTCCCTGCCGATCAAGGGCGAATTGTTCGACCGGATCTATCAGTATGTGCGCGAGAACTACTAGACACGACTCGCTGATCATGAAGGGTGAACAACGCCAGAGATCTGAAGTTCACCACTGCTGGCGGAGTCGAGCACCTATGGTGTCTTTGGTTTCACTGGCGTTCTACGTGCGGATCGTGAAGACGATCTAGAGAAACGGTCGATCGTCTCCACGGATGCGAATCTCATCTGATGGCGCTCATCGAAGATCCCCGCGTGTGCTTGCCGGAATTCCTCACCTGTGAGCGGTTGTCAGCGTAGCGGTTGGCGGGTTCCGGTGGTGGTTCGGCGCAGGGTTTCCGCGGCGGCGTGGTGGTCGCGGAGGCGGTAGGACTCGCCGTCGAGGTTGATGACGATGGAGCGGTGCAGGAGGCGGTCGAGCATGGCGGCGGCGACGGTGGTGTCGCCGAGGATGTCTCCCCAGGCGCCGACGCCGCGGTTGGTGGTGATGACGATGGAAGTTTTCAAATAGCGTTGGGAGACAACCTGAAACAGCGCGGAGGCTGCTTCTGCCGGCAGCGGTAGGTAGCCCAGTTCGTCGATGACCAGCAGGGTGGGGCCGGCGAAGAAGCGCATGGTGGTGGCCCAGCGTCCCTCGATGGCAGCGCGGTGACAGCGGGCGGCCAGGTCGGTGGCGGTGGTGAAGTAGGTGCGGTAGCCGGCATGTGCTGCGGCACGGGCCAACCCGACGCTGAGGTGGGTTTTCCCGGTGCCGGGTGGTCCGATGAGCAGGATGTTGGTGGCTGATTCCAGATAGCGGCAGGTGGCCAGTTCGTTGATCAGGCCGCGGTCGATGCCGGCGGCGGCATCGACGTCGAAGTCCTCGAGGGTGGCCGGGGTAGGGATGCAGGCAAAGCGCAGCCGTCCGGCCAGGCGGCGGGCGGTGTCGGCGTGGACTTCGATGGCCAGTAGCCGTTCCAGGGCGCTGGTCAGGGAGAGCTTCTCGGCGCTGGCTTGGTCGAGGACGCCGGGTAGTGCTTCGGCGGCGGCGTGCAGCTTCAGCTGGGTCAGGTGGGTGCGCAGTTGCTGGTAGCGGCTGGCCGCCGCTGACGGCGACTCGGCCGTTGTGGTGGTGCGGGTGGGGGTCATTTCAGAGTCCTTTTCTGGGCGGCCCGCTCGTAGGCGGACAGGTCGATGACGGTGGAATCGGTGGATGAGGTTGGCTTGTCAGCAGCTGCTGCGGGCTTGCCGTCGCGCTGCCGGAGCAGGTGCTCGGCGGCGGCCCGTGCTGCGGCACCGGGCGGGATGCGTTCCTTGCGCCGGTGTGGCCGGCCGGTGGTGGCGGTGGCCATCGCCGCGGCGTCCAGGGCGATGACATGCCCGCCGTCACGCACCACCACACCGAGTCCGTCGGCGGCCATCCGGTGCCGCGCGATCACGATCCCGCCCGCGGTGGCGATATCGAGGAAGTGCTCGCCGAGTGGATGGGAGACGATCACCTGCGCGGCGGCCAGCTCCGGCGGTACGGAGTAGCGGTTGCCCCGATAGGCCACCAACGCTTGCCGAGAGGCCGTGCGTGGCTCGCTCACGATCACCGGATACGGCGTCGCCGGCATGGACTGCAACGGTTCGGCGGCGGCGACCGTGGCCACCGAGGACCGCCCAGCAGCGGTGGCCCGCAGGCGGGTGTCCCCGCGCACCGCGGCGAAGCGGTCCACGCTCACCTGGGCCTGCTCGACCGAGACGTCGTCGGGAAGTGTTCGCCACCAGCGCTGGGCAGCGGTGTGGTTGATCTTCTCCACCACGCCTTTGCGGTTGCCGCGCCGCGGCGGGCAGATCGCCACCGAGACTCCGTAGTGCTTGGCCACTCCGGCGAACGACGCGGTGACCCGCCCCGAGCCCGGATCGCAGACGGTGGCCATCCGGTCGAACCGCCACACCCGGCTCACACCACCGAGGCCTCGGCTGACCGTGTCCAGGCCGGCGACCAGATGCGGCTGATCGGCCGAGGGTGACAACACCGCCCGCCACTTACCGGAATGGGCCAGCGACCCGACCAGAAGGTGCGCGGTCTTGCCCCAGCCCCACGAATCCGGTGGGTTCGGCAATTCCAGCCAATCCCATTGGGTTTCGTCCCCAGGCTGATGGTCGATAACCGCGTTCGGGCGCTGCGTGGCGGTGCGGCAGTCCTGGCACACCGGGCGCAGATCCCGCTGGCGGATGTTGCGGGTCAGGCTCTGATACGACAGCGCGAACCCGAGCCCCTCGAGTTCGTCGTAAAGGGTGCGGGCCCACAGGTGCGGGTCCTCGACCAACCGTGCGGTGACGTAGTCCAGGAACGGTTCGAACGGATCCGGGCCCGGCCGGGCCCGCACCCCCGGGGTGCCGTCACCGGCCAAGTACTTGCGGACCGTCTTGCGGTCGAACCCCGTGTGGCGGGCGATCGCCGAGATCGACCAACCACGTTTACGTAGGGCAGTTACTTCCACATCGTTCTCCCATGTGAGCATGAGAAAGCGGGCCTCCTTCGGCAGTGCTGCAGGCGTTAGACACCAGCAGCATCGAGGGAGGCCCGCCCTTCTCGGCGGAGCCACACGGGTGGGGAATTTCAACGAGCGTCAGTGGGGAATTTCAGTGAGCGCGATCACATCTGGAGGAGAGGGAGTTGGAGGTGGGTGTGACCAGCGGTATCGCTGTCGTGGTCATGTCCGTCACCGGGCCATAGTTCAACGGTAGAAACGGGGACTTTGCGAGGCTCAGATCGGGGTTCGATTCCCCGTGGCTCCACCAGCCCCCGCGCACAGGCGGGTCTTTAGGCCCCTTAGAAGGAACAAGGCCACTGCCCGATATGGGCGGTGGCCTCGTTGATTGACTGCGAGGAGCTACTTTTTCTTCACACTTGGAGTGTGCGGAGTACCCGTGTTCGCGTTTGAACGTCTCATGCTCCCGGTGTGGATCCGGGGGTCTGGAGTTGGCGCTCCGCGTCGCTCGGTCGGCGTTGCCGAAGTACGCATTGACCCTCCGGGGGTGTTATTTGTCATCATTTCGCACCTCCTGGATTCAGCTCAGCCGAATAATAGTGCTTGCGATTGATCCACTTGAACCCTTCGTGCCGATTGATCCCCGCTACATCGATCGGTCCTCCCACGGTATCTGGACCGAACAGGAAGTGCGAATACCCAGCGGTGACCTCCACAAGGAACTTCGCCAGCGCGATTGCGTCCGGAAACGGCATAGGTGGGAGGACCGGTTCGCGAACCTGAGATCTTAGTATCTCGCCCAGCTGATCGTGAGCGTCCTCTGGGACGAGTGCCATGAGAGCCTCGACGAGGTGGATGTCGTAGCCGCGGAACAGGCGGTTCACTGCGTCGGTCTGAGCGAACGCTAGCCAGCCGAACGCATCTAGCGTGGCGAGCTGATCGACCTTCGGCTCACCGCTGTTCAGCAGTACTTGGTAGGCCTCTGCATGGTCGCAGCCCGCTGAGTAGCCACACACCAGAACCCCGAGCGTGTTGTTGGGATTGTCACTCGGGAGATCCATGTCGACGATCCGGTCGTGAAACATCTCGATGACGCGCTCGACAACCTGGTGGACGGTGTACGACGTCGTGTCGAGCTTCCACGGTTCGTAGTCGGCGGCCTTGCCCATTAGACGACGCCGGAGATCTTTCGAGGCTGCCGAGACGCTGGAATCCCCGATCCGGCCCAGACCCCAAGTCATCAAAGCGAGGGGTAGTTTCCGATGCAACTGGATAATTTTGTCGGCGTTGTTGTACACCTGCGCAGAGCTGTCGGTGATCAGCGTGGTTGCTGAGTCCGCCGCTAAAACTAATCCGTCATGCACTTTGACCAGTACGGCAACCGTCATGGGGCCAGCGTAAGTTGCGGCACTGTCGATTTCTGGGAGGGCTCGCGGCGCGGTTTGCTCAGGCCGGCGGTTGGCGTCCCGAGGACGCGCGGTCGATCGCCTGCTGTGCGACCGCCGACCACTCCGCGGCCGGTCCCTGCAGGCGACTAAGGACCATCGCCTCGGACACGGCGGTGTACCGGGCGAGGGCGCAGAGATAGGTGCGCATCGCGATCGCCGCGTACATCGTTGTCTGCGCCGTGACCCCCAGTGTCA
>JAUPKO010000844.1 GCA_030837395.1 Actinomycetota bacterium
CGCCTGTCGGATGTGCGCCGGCTCATCGACACCCCCGACGACACCGGGACGACAGCCAGCGAGGTGGCGGAGCTGAGGTCCGCGGGACGGACCCTGCTCCCGCCGCTGGCCCGGATCACCGCCCCAGGGTCGACGCACGCGCGGCTCCTGGACCGGCCGTCGACCGTGGTCTTCGACCCGACCGCGCCACTGTTCGTCGTCTCCCTGGGCGACCTGGAGGTCACGTCCGACCTGCGCGAATGCGTCATCGCCGCCGTCCAGGCCTGGATGCACGCCGCCACCTCCGCCCGCGCTGGCAAGCGGATCCTCGTCCTGGACGAGGCGTGGCAGCTGCTGAAGTACGAGTCCGCCGCCATCGCCCACGCCGAACGCCTGCGCCTCGCGCGGGCCTACGGGCTGTCGACGGTGATGATCCTGCATCGGCCCGCGGACATCTCCATGTTCGGCGAGCCCGGCTCCACCCACCGCGCCTCCGTCGAGGCCGTGTTCCACCTGTCCGATGTCCACATCATCGGCAAGCTCACCTACGACGACGCCGCCGACGCCGCCCGCCTGCTCCACCTCAACGACGTCGAAGCCACCGCCATCCGCGCCGCGCACACCGGGGAACTGCTGTGGTCCGTGGAGACCGCCACCGGCGGGCGACGGTCCTGGCTCGTGCACACCGCCCGCACACCCCGGGAGGCGGAGTTGTGGAACACGAAGATCTGATGCGCGCTCGCCGCTACACAGCGCCCGCCACCCCCACCCAGGCCGACCGACGCCGCCAATGGGGCAGGTACCTCGCGACCCGCGCCTGGCACCGCCGCCGCGCGCAGTGGATCGCCTCCGGGCACGCGAACATGCACTGCCCTGGCTGCGGCGCTCCCCTGGACCCGCGCAAGGCGGACGTGCACCACCTGCACTACCCCGACGTCCCCGGCACCGAGGCCGATGAGGACCTCGTGCTGGTCTGCCGGGGGTGCCACGAGACCGTCCACGCCTCCCTCGACGCCTCCCCCGCCTGGCGGAGGACCTCTCGCCGCGACGCCACGTGGGCGATCCTCACCGCGCTGCGCACCCGCCACGACACGTCATCCACAGGCACCCGTCCGCCGTCCACAGCAGAAGGGCCGTCATCCACAACCCCGCCCACATTCTCACCGGGATCGTCGGTAGGCATCGACGATCCCCACCCGACCAGCCGAGAGGACACCCCATGAGCACCGCCACCGCCATGACCGCCCTGCACCACGCCATCGACCCCCTCCCGAGTCCGGCGGACCGCGCCTGGGCCTGGTGCTACGCAGGGCACCAGGTCGCCGCCGCCGAGATCGGCCAATGCGCACCCACCGACCCCGTCCCCGAAGCGATATGGGCGTACGGGCCGCTCCTGGACGCTATGGGCGACCTCGCCTCGACCGGTGCTATCACGACGGCGGTCCCGCTGCCGGACCTCACCCGCGACCAGGCCCGCCACCTCCTCGGTCCCGTGCTCGAGCAGGTCATCCACGCCACCGGCGACGTCGATGACGCCACCGACGAACAGGTGCTGGCGTTCCTGCGGCTGCAGCCCGCCGCGGTCGACGCGTACGTCTTCCACGTCGGGCACCTCCCGAACGGCGGTGACCCCTCATGAACGGCACCGCGGCGACGTACGGGGAGCTCATGGGTGCCGCCCGCTCGAGCATCGCGGCCACCGGCCGCCACCTCGCCCTCACCGCGCTCCCGTCACCGGAAGCGGCCCGGGCGGTTATCGCCGCGCGCTCCGCGGTGATCGCGGCGACCCGCGCGCAGGCCATCGCGCTGTTCGGACCCGCGCGCATCGACGCCGTCACCAGCGGCAACCCCGTGCGCCAACGACCCGGTCGGTCGGCCACCGTCGTCCGCGATCAGCGCAGCATGAGGTTCCTCGCCTGGACCATGGCCGCCGACACCATCGCCACCACCGGCACCCTGCCCAGACCCATCGACGACCGGGACAACCTTCTCGACAGCGACGACTCGTGCGCCCCTGCGCGCGGGTACCGGCGCGCCGCACAGCTCATCCGCGCCGCCACCGACCTGCTCGACACCCACCGCACCACCACCGAGCCGCGTGTCGTGGCGTCCGACGCCGGGATCCTCGAACCGCTGCGCATCGCGCGGATGCTCACCGAACCCCACGCGCTGTATGCGCGAAGCCGGCAAGCAGGCATGACCGCCAAGAGCGTCAACCGCGAGCTGCCGCTACGTGCCGAAGCGCAACTGACCCAGGCCACCTGGGACCTCGCCGTCGCACTGCCCGCACGACCGTCGTGGCTGGAGAACGTTCCTATCGCTGGCACCATCCGCACCGACACCCCCGCCCACGAATGGGTCGACCGCATCACCCGACTGCCCGCCCGGCTCAGGGCTGTGGCCGCCGCAGGACCGGTCGGGATCAACACGATGAAAGCCGTCGCTGCCGCAGGCTTGGTCAGCCACTACCTGCGCACCCTCGACGGCACTGCCGGTCTCGACAACCCATGGTTCTGCGTCGTCGAGCAGCTCCGCCCTTGGCACAGCCCGGTGCCCATCGACCCTGGCATCGCCAGCGACTCACGACGCCTCCAGGAACTCGCGCGCAGCGCCAGGTACAGCCCTGACACCTCGCCAGTTGGCTCGCTGGCCGCAGCCGCCACGGCAACCGCGGCTGCGGTCGACGACCTCGTGGACCTCGCGACCCGGCTCATGCCCTCCGTCGACCGGTGGGTCCCAGCGAAGCCATCGCCCAGTTACCTCGTGCGGCCCAACGCCGTCCCGTACATCGCCTGGCGACCCACCGAGGCGCCCATTCCCTGGCCCACGAACGCGGCGTCGATCGCGCCACCCGCGGTGTA
>JAUPKO010000090.1 GCA_030837395.1 Actinomycetota bacterium
CCACAGCAGTGCGGCGGGCAGCAGAATCCGGCGCGACTTACCGATCTCCGTCGGACCCGACACCAGCACATGCGCCGCCGACGGAGCCACCTTCAAATTGTCGTCACCGTCGCGGACGAACCCACAGTACGGCGTCTGCGGTGGCTTAAACACGGCCATTCCCATCGCGTTTGATCGGTGTGCGCTCCCCGACCGGCTTCTCCACCGCCACCTCGAACGCCGACGGCGGCAGCGTGAGGTCTTGAGCGTGCACGCCGAAATCGACGTGCTCGTAATCCTCCGGTGGGCTCATCGGCCACCAGTCCCGCGCGCCGTCCACCGCCAACCAGCCTTCAGCGATCCCGTAGAGCGCCGCCGCCAGCAGCGCCGCGGGAAACTGGGCGATCACCAAGGGAACGATCACGGTGGACGTCCACGAGTCACCGGGGCTGTACAGCAGCGGCAACGGAATCCCCACGATCACCGCCGCCCAGGCCAGCGCCGCGACCGGATAGGAGCGCAACTGCCCGGGTATGGCCTGAATGATGCTGTGGTAGAGCGCTTTACCCAGCGGCCAGCCCAGCGGCGCGGCGATCCCCGCCACCCCGTACAACCACAGATCCTTTTTCGCGTACACGGTGTCGTGGCCCCGCATGAACCACGAGTGCATGATGTCGTCGTCGGCCGGATCGCCACGTGCACCGGTGTCGACGCCGACCCGGTCGCGGATCTGCCGGGCCAGGGCTTCCTGGCGTTTCTTCTGAAACCCGAACGAGTACTGGTGCCTGGCGATCCACTTGCGGCGGATCTCATCGAAGCGGTCAGGAGGCGTGGACATCGGCCACCGTCCGATCTGACTCGGCGCCCGCCGCCGGCGGCTGGGCGGTGCCCAGAACACTGGCCACCGCCAGCAGCATCTCCCGGATGAGGGACTCCCGCCTGGCGGCACTGACCGTGTTCCCGGCGGCCAGATCGGCGGTCAGATCACTGACACAGGCTTCCAGATGTGCGGGCAACGGCGCATCGGGAGTCCCCCCGACCAAAATTCGCGGCACCGACCCGACCGGCCACCCCAGCGCCACCTCCAGGCGCGTGGCGGTGCGGGCACGCAGAGCGCGGTCCTGGCGGCGCGCCTTGTAGAGCGTCGCCGGGGCAGGTCCACCCGCCGCGGCGAGGTCCTCCAGCGACCATCGCAGCTGCGCCAATCTGACGTCGATGTAGTAGCTGAGCCGCGCCCAGCCGATCTCGGGTATGCCGTCCACACAGGCAACGTAACCCCGCCTGCGAATTGTTACAGCCAGCCCGCTCGTGGCAGCTATAAATGCCGACCCCCCCTTACCGTGACGGAAAGATCAAGGGAAGGAACGGTTGTGACACTTCTGAAAGTGCTTGCCGCAGCGGTCAGTACCGTCATTGTCTTCATAGTGGCGACCGTGGCGACGGTGTTGTCCGTCCTCGGCTCCCACCTCTTTGCTGTAGCCGTCCTGGCCGCGGTCGCTGCAATCGTCATTCGCCGCCGCCGCCGCGCTCCCCGCGGCGACGCGCTCCCGGCGGCGTACCGCCCGCAGTACGTCGCAACCAGCATTCACCCCGGGGCCCATTTCCCTCCAGCCGTGCCGGCCAGCACGGCGCGCGCGCTGCCGCCGAGGCCGCGGCGATGACCGGCACCCACACCCCGACCGAGCACGTTTGGAACACCCAACTGTGGCTCGACGACCTGCACGCCGACGCGGCCAGCGCATTCCAGCCGCCCCAGGACGCCGTCGCCGAACCCGATCCCGTACTGCAGAACACGACAGCCAACCACGCCACCGTCGAGGAGGAGGTCGACACACAGTTCGACACGACGCCTCCGCACGAACCGAATCCGCAACCGGTCGAACCGAATCCGCAACCGGCCGACCAAACCGACCCCGATCACCACCCACCCGGCGTAGAGCACCCGCCCGCGTCAGCGCGATTCCACTTCGGGCCAACGCGCAGCGACGACCCCGAGGACAGCCCGGTGTATCTCGACGAGCCGCCGCCCACCACCGCCCTCGGTGAACCCCGCGACGGTTCCGCCGTGGTGTCCGCAACGCCCACCGCGATCCACGACGCCGCGGACCACGACGCCACCGACACCGACCCGCGCTGGATGATCTTCACGGGGCCGACCCTCAATGACAGCGTCCCGGAGCCGTTCACCCGCGCGCCAGAGCCCGCCCCGCCCGCACCGCGATTCAACAAGGCCCTCGCCCTCGGCTTCGGCGCTGCCACCCTCGTAGGCACCGTCGCGATGACCGCGACGCTGCTGGCCATGCGTTCCCACCCCGCCCCCGACGCCGCGATGGACGAGGACAGCTCGACCCAGATCAGCGTCGTCGCCGCCCCACCGGCCCCGACCACCGAGGCCGTCGGCACCGACACCGCGATCCCGTATGTGGCCAGCGCCGATTGCCCCCCAGGATCGACACCGGCGCAGTCGGCGGCCGGAGAAGACCCCACACGCGCCTGGGTGTGTGTCCGCGATGGAGTCGACGGCCAAGTGCTCACCCTCGACCTGGGCCGCACCATGCTCGTCACCGCCGTCTCCCTGACACCCGGCTGGGTCGGCACCGACCCCACCGGCACCGACCAGTGGCCCGCTCACCGCGTCGTGACGAAAGTGCAGTGGATTTTCGACGCCGACCCCTCGACCGTCATCACCCAGAACACCGGAAACATTCGCGGCGAGGCGGTGCAACCCGTTCCCGGCCGTGGCGTCCTCGCCTCCACAGTCACCATGATCGTGCTGCAAACCTCCCGGCCGCCCGCCGACGTGACACCACCGCCGAGCGGCGCACCCGGCAGCACCGGCGGGCTCTTCGAGGAGCCCCTGCCCCCGGCCGGAAAGCCGACCGCCGGTGCGACCGAATCCTTCTCCCTGCCGGGGCTTCCCAGGTCAACCATCAGCGACCCGGTGGACAGCACCTTCGCGGTGTCGGCCGTCAAAGTCCTCGGCCATCCCCCCACCTGACCGCACCCCAGAGAAAGACCGTCGTGTGATACTCACCCAAACCTGGCTCAAGCGCCTCACCACCTCCGGTGGCCTGGCCCGCCGTGCGGCCATGATCACCGCACTGACTTCCTGCACCATCGTCGCGATCTCCACCATCTGGGGCTGGGCGTTCGGCACGCCGGTCGATGTGTCCACACCGGCACGCACCGTCGTCAACCGCGCCATGCTGGTCGGTGGCTTCGCCCAGGACTGCGTGGTGCGACTGCTGACCGCCACCCAGAGCCAGCAGCGCAGCCTCACCGGCTGCTGGCCCAGCACCGACCAGATGCGGTTGCCCACCACCCCGGCCACCGTGGTCGACACCCCGGGAATCGCCGCGGTCACCCTCCAAGACGACGCCGGAGGCGCCCAGCAGTGGTCGGTGGTGGTGTCGGTATCCCAGCGGCCCTTCGCCTCGGCCTCCCCCCACCGGGCCTGCTACCGGCTTCCGGTGCTGTACAGCCGCTACGGGCTGCGGGCCACCCTGCGCCCCGCGCTGGTCAACTGCCCCGGCCCCGGCGCCGATGTGCCCCTGGCCTACCCGACCACCGTTCCGGACAGCTCCATCCTGTTCAGCACCGTCAACGGGTTCATCGGCAGCTACCTGACCGCCCAGGGCAGCCTGGAGCGCTACGTCACCCCGAAGTCCGGCCTAGTGCCCGCCGCCGGCTACCGCTCCGCCACCGTCGTCAAACTCCTGTCCAGTACTGCGGTGCCCGACCATGACATCCCCGCCGAGAACAGCCGCGTGCACGTCGTGGCCACCGTGGACATCCTGACCTCCCAGTTCGCCCCGCTGCGCCTGGACTACCCCATGACCTTGACCGTCACCAGCGGCCGCTGGAGCGTCGCCGACCTGGACCTCGCTCCCCAGATCGCTCCCGGTGCAGAACTGACCCCAGTGATGCCCGGCACGGGAAACCCCTGAGCCGCAGGGATTTCCACCCACTAGCAGCCCAGCACCCGAGCTGAACTGTTCACCCTTCTGAGAGGACAACGACAATGATCGCAACACTTCTGGCGACCGCACCCCAAACGAGCATCACCGTGCTGGCCGCCACCGATCTGGTTTCCGGCAGCCGCTCGCTCTACAACATCATGGTCGGCGTCATCGTCGTGCTGATCCTGATCGCCTCCGGTGCACGCGCCGCGGCCGCGTTCTTCGGCGGCCGCATCGGCGAAACAGTGTCCTGGGCCGTCGTAGGCGTGGTCGTGGCGGTGATCGTGGGCTCCAGCTACGCCATCTACACCTCCACCAAACGCACCACCGACCAGACCGGCATCACCAGCGGGCAGTTCGGTCAATGACCGACTCCGCACAGCTCTTCGGCGGCATCCACGACACCCCGGTCTACACCGACTTCCTGTTCCGAAAACCTTTGAAGCTGTGGGTGGCAGCCCCGACCGCGGTCGGACTGACCCTGACCTTCGTGGTGACCATGCGGCTCCTGGACTCCGGGCACGCCAGGGCGGTCCTGTTCGCCGGGCTGGCACTGACCGCCCTGGTCGCCGGTCTCGGCGCAATCCTGCCCACCGGGCGGCCCGGTCTGCCATTCCGGGCCGCCGCCCTGTGGCGCACGCTGCGGCCGGCAGGGCGGACCAGCGAGGACGATGACCTGCTCAGCCCTCCCGAGCAGGTCATCGGCAATCTGCGGTTCACCGCGCACGGGGTCTACGCCGACTATCTGATCACCGGACTGCGCTACTACCTGCAATCGACCAAGCGGCGCACCGGCGTGGCCGACCGTCACCGCGACCTGGCCCGCGAACTGCCCTCCGGGGCATGGATTTATGGACTGTCGGTGCCCCAGGATCAGCGCCAGCTCCTGCGGGCGATGATGCACGGCCACCGCGACCGTCTGGAATGGGCCCACACTGCCCAGTTGCTCGAACCGGTCCTGGCCGACAACCGGCCCCGGACCCGGCTCTACTGGCTGTCGATTCCCGTCGATGCCGGCCGAGGCGGACACAGCCCCGCCGGTCAGGCCACCAAACTGCGCGACTGGATCGCCGGGCGCGACAAAGACAGCGACACCTCCGTGCAGGCCTATCAGCGGCTGGCCGACGACGTGATCTCCGCGCTCCCCGAGGAGTTCGCCCCCACCCCGGTCACCGAGGACATGATCGCCTGGTTCTGGAAACACACCGCCTTCCGCGGCGCCGTCGATGAACCCCTACCCGCACCGCGCTCTGCGGCCGCCGGCCGGCCCGCCGCACACCCCGACTATCCGGTGGCCGCCTTCGACGACGGTGACCAAGCCCACCGGCCGGCGCGACCCGCCCTGCTGTCCTGGCTGCCCTCCTGGAAGCACGTCCTGCGCGTCAGCGCTCCCGGCACCGCCATCCCCGACAGCTACCAGGCGATCCTGCCCGTAGTCGACATGCCCAAAGAGGGCATCGCCTTCCCCGGCTCGGAGTTCCTCGACGCCCTCGACGACCTCGACACCGGCGCGGTGTACGACTTCGCGATCCACCTCCAAATGCGCAGCCGCGAAACCGAATTCATTCGCAACGACCGCGCCAAAGGAAATCTCAGTGACCAATTCGAGCAGCGCCGCGACGTCCGCAACGGCGACCACGAACTGTCGACCACCTGGCGTCAGCTCGCCGAATACAACCGGCTGCTGACCGCCAACGTCGACGAACGCCCCACCGATGCCGCGTTCCTCATCGGCGTCGGCGCCCCCGACCCGGCCACCCTGGACTACGGCATCAAACGTCTCCGCGAAGAACTGACCAACTCCGGGCACATCGTCATCCGCCAGTACCGCGGAGCCCAGCGCAAACTGTGGGCTGCATTCAACCCCGGAGCGCCAATCCACCGCAGCGGGGTAGCCCAATTCAGCCATCCCAGCACCACCGGCAAATGGTCCCGATTCGTTCCGCTGACGTCATCCTCGGTAGGCAACACCACCGGAATCCTGTTGGGGTTCAACACCTCCAACGCGCTGAACGCGGCAGTGCTGCTCGACCTGCCCGGCACGGCCCGGCGCAACCACAATCCGATCCTGCTTTGCTCCGGAGCCCCCGGCTACGGAAAGAGCTACGCCGCCAAAGGCATCGCCACAGCCGAAATCCAACGCGGCGCCCAGGCATTCGTGGTCGACCCCGGCACCGAATGGGCCACCGCCCTGGGCGGCCGGCCCAACACCGCCGTCATCGACATGGCCGGAGCCGACTTCGGCTGCGACCCTCTGCGGATCTTCCCCCCCGACGTCGCCGGCGGCTACTGGCTGGACTACATGCTGCCCATGATGGGCATCGACCCGCGTAGCGTGGCCGCCGCCCGGCTGCGGACTCTGCTCGCCCCGGCTGCCCGCACCCGGCTGGGCATCACCAGCACCGCCGCGCTGCTGGACTACCTGGCCGGCATTCAGGGCACCGGCAGCGACATCGACGCCCGCCCACCGCAGGTGGCCGCCCTGGCCGACGAGCTGCGCGGGGTGCTGATCGCCCTGCAGTCCTGGGCCACCCACGACTTCTGCCGCGCCATCTTCGACCCCGCACTGCCCATCCCCGACCTGGGCTCCCTCGACGTCAGTATCTGGCTCACCGGCAGCCTCGATCTGCCCACCGCCGAGGAGATGGCCGCCCCGCATCTGCACAACAACCTTTCCGAACGCAAGCTGGCCTCCGTCGCCATCTACGGCATGCTGGTGCGCCTGGCCCGGCTCACCTTCTTCGCCAACCGTGACCGCTTCGGACTGATCGTGCTCGAAGAGGCCGGCGCACTGCTCAATTCGCGTGCCGGGGCTGATGACGCCCATCTGATTTCCAGGCGTGCCCGCAAGCACTTCACCGGACTGCTGCTCATCACCCAAGACCCGATCGCAGACCTTGCGCTGATGGGTGACCAATTCATCACCCAACAACTCATCATGCCCTTCGAGGACGAAGGACTGGCGCGGAAAGTGGTGAGCCTGGCCGGAATACGACTGGAGGACTATCCCGACATCGAGGAGTACTTCCTCGCTCAGCCGGCTGTCGACCAGATGCGCGACCCCACGGCCTTTGACGCCGACCAGCCCGCCCCCGGCCGGCGCGGTGACCGGGAGGGATACGGATTCTTTGTCGACGAGTTCCGCCGCCCCGCCCCCATCAGGGTGATCCGCCAGCCCGACCCGGCGATCCACGACGCCTTCGACACCACCCCCGGAACCGGAGCCGCCCGATCATGACCACTGCGACCACCCTGACCAGCCGTACCGCCGAGTGGATCGGCTACCACATGGCGATACGCCCCGCTCTGCGCCGCGTGAGCATCTTCTGGCTCGTCA
>JAUPKO010000845.1 GCA_030837395.1 Actinomycetota bacterium
CGTCGCCGATCCCGTGCGGATGCCGGTGCAGACCATCCTGCGGTCGGCCCAGTTCCGCGGGTACGGCGGTGTGGTGTCGGCCGGGACGCTGCGGGTCGGCGACAAGGTGAAGGTGAGCGACTCGGGTCAGACCGCTGTGATCTCGCGCCTGGTGGGACTAGCCGGCGAAGCGACCGTGGAGTTCACCGAGGTACCCGCGGGCAAGAGCGCTGCGGTGGAGCTCGACCGCGACCTCGACATCACCCGCGGCGACGTGCTGACCGACCCCGAGGACGGGGTGGTCCCGGCGGATCGGTTCTCGGCAGATGTGGTCTGGCTCGGCGAGGAGCCCCTGGCGCACGGCCGCTCGTACGTGTTGCGTTCCGGGCCCACCGAGGTGCCCGCCACGGTGACGGCGCTGCGCCACCGGCTCGATGTGGCGACCGGGGCCGAGTTGGCCGCCCGCACGTTGGGCATGAACGACGTCGGTCGGGTGGAAGTCGCCACCGGCCGGATGGTGGCAATCGAGCCGTATGCCCAGTGCCACGACACCGGAGGGTTCATCCTGTGCGACCGGGTGACGGGCGACACCGTCGCGGCCGGGCTGACCCGCTACGCCCTGCGGCGCTCGGCCAACGTGGTCCAACACGACTTCACCATCGACCGCGCCGCCCGCGAGGGGCTCAACGGTCATGTGGGCAGGGTGCTGTGGTTCACGGGATTGTCGGGCTCGGGCAAGTCGACGGTGGCCAACGAGGTCGCGCGGGCACTGCACAGCATGGGCGTGCGGACGTTCATCCTCGATGGCGACGCCGTGCGGCACGGGCTCACCAAGGACCTCGGGTTCACCCCCGAGGACCGCGCCGAGAACGTCCGGCGGGTCGCCGAGGTCGCCAAACTGATGATGGAGGCGGGGCTGGTGGTGCTGGTGTCGCTGGTGTCGCCCTTCCGCTCTGACCGGCGGTCGGCGCGGATGTTGTTCGAGGAGGGCGACTTCCTGGAGGTGTTCGTCGACACGCCGTTGGAGGTGTGCATCGAGCGGGATCCGAAGGGCCTGTATGCCAAGGCCGCGGCCGGTCAACTTCCCAACATGTCCGGTGTCGGTCAGGACTACGAACCGCCCACCCATCCCGATGTGCACCTCGACGGCCGTCGGCAGGCGTCCCAGAACGCTGCCGTCCTGCTCGATGCAGCTGGCTTGAGTTAGGCGGGCCATCGGTGCGGCATCTGCTGGCACGCCTGTCCATCGTGGTGCTGGCGTCGGCCGCCTGTGCGGTGATGCTGGTGCTCGCCACCGGGCTGGCGGTCACCGACTTCGCCGGCGCCTCCGACAACGGTGACGGCTCCCGGTTGTATTGCGGCGCCGCGTTGGTGCCCACGACCCCGCAGCAGAAATCCGACTGGATGGGCGGGGTGATCGAGTTCTACGAAGTGGACTCGACCTCGTTGCAGACGTGCCAGGACCCCATCCCGTCCGCCGCCCTGACGATGCTGAAGGCGGCAGTCGGCGAGGCCCCCGACGGCACGATCTTCGACATCAGGGCCCTCGGATGGTTCTACGTGGCGGCCTTCGCGGCCGTGACGGCCATCGCCGCCTGGGCCACCACGGCAGCGGCCTTGTGGCGGGTGCTCTACCTGGTGCCGATGATGGCGCCGTTGGCAAATACGGACTTCGCGCGGTTCCTGCTGTCCACCTATGGCGAGCCAGCCGGCCTCCTGGGTACCTACGCCATGCTCGGTGGCACCGCTGGGATCCTGGCCACGACTCCCCGCCATCGCATCACCCGAGCCGTCGCGCTGGCGCTGGTCGCGGGGGGCGGACTGTTCACGGTGTGGGCGAAGGTGGCCTACGCGCCGGTGCTCATCGCGGCTTTCGTCGTGTGCGCGGTCACCGCCGTGGGCCTGACGAAGTCCGCGGACGGTTGGCCGAGCCGGATCGTCGGCCCGGTGTTCGCCGGGCTGTTGATCATCCTCGGGGTGCCGATCGTGCAGTCCGGCGTGCAGTGGCAGGACCGCAACTACGCCGACGGCAACGTGCACAACTTGATCTACACGGCCGTCTTGGTCGAGATTCCCGGGGCGGCCGGCCTGCTCGGTCTGCCGCGGGAGGCTGCTCAATATGCCGGCACGCCAATCCAGACCAGCGCCCTGGACAAGCCGGGCCGGGCCGAGATCGCAGCGGATCCGCAGGAGTTCCGCAGCCGGGCGATCCGGATGCTCCTGGTGTCGCCGGAGGTGCTCAGCCACGGGCTGGGACTCGGGCTGCAGGCGACGCAAGGCCGCGACCTGGTGTACCTGGAGTCGGATCCGTGGGAGCCGGGGGCGCAGTTCGTCAACAAGCCGTCGACTGACGAGGACAAGGTGCTCAGCGCCGGCCAGCAATCCGCCACTGCCACCTCCCTGGGCTTCTGGCTGGGCCGGATGCCCCTGCCGTGGCTACCGGCGGTGCTGGTGGGTATCGGGCTGGCCGTCGGGCTGCTCGGGCTGTTGTTCCGGCAGTTGCTGGCATCGTCCTTCGCGATCCTCGCCGGCGTCGCTGCGGCGACCTCGCTCGCGCTGGTCGCCGCAGCGTTGGCCGATGGCTACTTCGAACTGGCCAAACACGTGTGGTTGGCGTCCTACCTGGTCGACGTCGTAGCGCTGGCGCTGGCCGGTGCCGTGCTGATGCTGCCGCCCGAGGCCGTGCGCTGGACGCGGGGGCACCGCCACCATGGCGAGGCCGCTCCGCGGCATGCGGCGGGTTCGCCTCCGGCGGCTCCGGCCCCCGAGTCGCCACCCGCGGCTGTGCCGGTGGAGGTCGGCCACGGCCCGGCCGTCACGGTGCCGGCGTCGGGCCCTTGATGGGCAAAAGGTCGCCGCTGC
>JAUPKO010000846.1 GCA_030837395.1 Actinomycetota bacterium
GTTGACGCTGTTGTTCGCGACGCTGCTTGTTGGTGATCCGCGGGCACCCGCCCTCGACATGCCTTCCAACGTGAGGCAACCCGAACTTATTCCCGCTCAACCGCCGCTCGAGCGCTCGCGGGATGTGCGATTGGCCCGCGCCGACCAGGTGCCGGCCACCCTGGCGGCCGCTGCGGTGAGCGTCCCGACGGGGTCGGCCAGAGACGCCTCGGGGCTGCCGGCGAAGTCGCTGACGCTGTAGGCGGCGGCCACCCCCATGGCCGAGTATTCTCGCCGACCCACGAGGACCTGCCCGGCCATCACGATGCACGGCTTGGCGTCGTCGGTGGCCACCGCGGCGATGCCCGAGACCACCTTGCCGCGCAGCGACTGCCAGTCGAATTTGCCCTCACCGGTGATCACCAAGTCGCACTCCCCCACCAGTTCTGGCACGCCAACGATGTCCATCACGGTGGCGATGCCCGGCACCCGTCGACCGCCCAGGCGCAGTAAGGCGTAGCCGAGCCCGCCGGCCGCTCCGGCACCCAGCATGACCGCCGCGTCCTTGCCATCGGACTCCCGCGGGCCCAGCAGTTCGTGCACCTGCTCCAAGGCGGACTCCAAGCGCATCACCTGGGCGTCGTCCGCGCCCTTCTGCGGGGCGAAGCTGCGGGCGGCCCCGCGCAGGCCCAGCAACGGGATGTCGACGTCGGTGGCCACCACGATGTTGATCCCGTCCACGGCCGCCAGCGCCGGCGCCAGGTCGATCCGCCGCAACCGGGTGAAGCGCCGAGGGCCGCTGTCCAAGGCGCCGTCGGCGGTCGCCCCCAACGCAGCCAACATGCCAGCACCGCCATCGTTGGTAGCGGTACCGCCGAGGCCCACCACCACCGTCGTGGCTCCGGACCGGATCGCGGCGCGGATCAGCTCGCCCACACCGAACGAGGTCGACTCCTCCGGGTCCCGCTTGGCCACGGGCACCAGATCCAGCCCGCAGGCCTGAGCCGCCTCGACGTAGCCGGTGCCGTCGTGCAGAGCGATCACGGCCGGCACCTCATCGCCCATGGGGCCGGTGACGGAGGTCTCGACGAGTTCGGCACCCAACGCGGTGGCCACCACCTGCACAAAACCGGGGCCACCGTCGGACATGGGCCGCACCGTCACCTCGTCGTGTGGTGAGACGGAGAGCCAGCCTGCGGCGATGGCATCGGCCGCCGCCACTGCGCTGAGGGTGCCGGCGAACGAATCAGGAGCGATGAGGAGACGCACGGCTGACCAATCTACTCATGCTGCGTGCCAAGATGTCGCCATGTCGACAACCGGCGAATTCATCGAACCCGCGGCGACCCCGCTGGCGCTGCTGCTGCTCGGTCAGGAATCGGACCCGTTCAGTGAGCGCGGGGTGGACTGCCCCGGCGATCTGCCGGCCCCCAGCGACCCCGACCTCGTGGCGCGGGGGCGAGCGGCCAAGGCGGCTCTCGGCGACCGCGTCTTCGTGCTCGGCCACCACTACCAGCGCGACGAGGTCATCGAGTTCGCCGACGTCACCGGCGACTCGTTCAAACTGGCCCGGGAGGCCGCCGCCCGCCCGGACAGCGAGTACATCGTGTTCTGCGGCGTCCACTTCATGGCCGAGAGCGCGGACATCCTCACCTCGGCCGACCAGACGGTGATCCTGCCCGATCTGGCCGCGGGCTGCTCCATGGCCGACATGGCGGCGATCGAACAGGTGGAGGCATGCTGGCGGGAACTCGAAGCGGCGGGGGTGGCGCAGGGCACGGTGCCGGTCACCTACATGAACTCTTCCGCGGCGATCAAGGCCTTCACCGGCCGCCACGGCGGCACCGTTTGCACCTCGAGCAATGCGAAGGCGTCATTGGAGTGGGCGTTCTCACGCGGCGAACGGGTGCTATTCATGCCCGATCAGCACCTGGGGCGCAACACCGCGGTGCTCGACCTCGGCCTGTCGCTCGACGACTGCGTCGTCTACCACCCGCACCGGCCCCGAGGCGGCCTCAGCGAAGCCCAGCTGCGCCAGGCCAAGGTGATCCTGTGGCGGGGGCACTGCTCGGTGCATGGTCGGTTCACGGCCGAGTCCGTGGCCGATGTGCGGGCCCGGATCCCCGGCGTCAACGTGCTGGTGCACCCGGAGTGTCAGCACGAGGTGGTGCTGGCCGCTGACTATGTCGGTTCCACCGAACACATCATCACCACACTGGACGCCGCCGAACCCGGTTCGGCCTGGGCGATCGGGACCGAACTCAACCTGGTGCGGCGGCTCGCCCTGGCCCACCCGGACAAGCAGATCGTGTTCCTGGACCGCACTGTCTGCTATTGCTCGACCATGAACCGGATCGACCTGCCGCATCTGGTGTGGGCGCTGGAGAGCTTGGTCGAGGGCCGGGTGGTCAACCAGATCACTGTGACCCCCGATGACGCCCACTTCGCCCGGGTCGCGCTCGACCAGATGCTCGCGTTGCCCGGGGTGGCGGCCCCGACGCGGGATTGACGCCCACGGGGCACCTGCCCCAGCGTGCCCGACTCAGTCCTGCGGCGGCTCATCTTGGAAGGCGCGGACCTCGACCATCGCCTGGCAGGCGGCACTGGCCTTGGCCGCATAGTCCACAGCATCGTCGAGGTCTGGGGCGTCGATGATCCAGAAACCCCCCAGCGGGATCCCGCCGGTGGGGTAGGGGCCGTCGTCCACCGACAGTTCGCCGTCTTCGACGTGCACCACCGAGGCTTCAGCCGGCGGCATCAGTCCCCCGGCATAGACCCACGCCCCGGCCTCCTGGATATTGGCGTTGAAGTCGCTCACTTGCTCGAAGATCTTGGCCATCTCGGCCTCCGTCGGAGGTTCGCCGGCATCATTGGTGGACGGGGAGTAGACCGACAGCAGGTAGTGGCTCATGCGGGCATCCTGCCAGCAGTGGGTGTCCGATGCCGTTCGATCGGGTGAGTCGGCGCGAGACTAGCCCGAATCACTGTCGGACCGCTCGGAACGACCGCATCACTCCATGCCTGGCGCCCCCCACAGCGCGAACCAACGCGTCAGGTCCGGCTCGTTGGCCAAGTCCTGCGCGACGAGGTCGCGCACCTGCAACTCGACGATGTTGTCACGGCGCTGCGGCCCGGACTGCGGATCCGGCACGAACGGGTAGAACGTGCCCTGTTTGAACAGGTAGACCAGCCCGAGGCGGCGGCCGCGATCGTCGGTGAACGCCACGAGGGTGCACAGCAGCATCGGACCGAACCCGGCATCGACCAGGCTGGAGTTGACCGCGTGCAGGTCGGTCACGAGGGTGGCCATATCGGGCGGATCAACTGTCAGCACGATCCAGGTGTAGCCGTAGGAGTCCTGGGTGACCGCCATCCGCGAGGCACTGCCCGGCCCGTTCGAGGCCCCACCAACGAGAGCCTCGATCTCCGCCTGGACGTCGGCGAAGGCTTTGCCCTCCGGCGCCCGGAAGGCCACCGCGCCGACACCGGTCGGGCGAAATCCCACGGAACTCTCCAGCGTGATGGCTGCGCTCGGCAGGCCGAAGAGGTTGTCCAGGTCCGGCTTGGGCGGCTTGGAGCGCCCCATGATCGAGTCGAACAGTCCCATAGCCGCCACCCTACGCACTGTCCGGCGGCGCACCACCCCACCGGCTCACTGCCCCAACTGCGCCGCGACCTTGGCCAGGTTCTCCAGGCGCTTGTCCAGCGGCGGGTGGGTGGCGAACAAGGCGGCCAGGCTCTGCCCCGGCGCCAGGGCGGGAGCGAAGAAGAAGGCATTGAAGTTCTCTGCCGCGCGCAAGTCCTTGCTCGGGATCTGCGCGATCGTGCCGGACACCTTGGTCAACGCCGAGGCCAAGACCGCCGGCTGCCCTGTTAGCAGCGCACCGGCCCGGTCCGCCGCCAACTCGCGGTATCGCGAGAGCATACGCGTCAACACGAAGCTCACGCAGTACACCAGCACCGACACCAGCAGCACCACCACGACCATCACAGCTCCGTTGGAATCGCGATCCCGCGAACGTCCCAACCCGCCCCACAGCACCATGCGGGTGAGGAATCCGGCCATCACCCCGGCCACCGACGCGATGGTCATCACCAACACGTCCCGATGCGCCACGTGCGACAACTCGTGCGAGAGCACCGCCTCGACCTCATCAGGATCCAATTGCTGCAACAGGCCGGTCGTCACGCACACAACGGACCGTTTGGGGCTGCGGCCGGTGGCGAAGGCGTTGGGCAGGTGCACGTCCGAAATCGCCACTCTCGGCTTGGGCATGTCGGCCATCACGCACAGCCGGTCGACGATGCCGTGCAACTGCGGCGCCTGCTCCGGCGTGACCAACCGGGCCTTCATCCCGTACAGGGCCATGGAATCCGAGAAGTACCACTGCGCGAACAGCCCGCCGACCGCGATCAGCATGGCGAAGAACCACCCCAACCCGATCGCCACCAGTAATACCACCACGACCACGTAGAGCAGCCCCAGCAGGAACATCGTGGCGCCCATGCGAACGCTGAGCCCGCGGTCTGGTGCGTAGCGCGACTTCATGGCAGCGATTGTCCGCCGGGGCGGCCCGGAGGGCTACTTCGAGTCGTGGTCGGGCTCCACGACCGCATCGGTGATCTCCGCCACGGCGGGCGCCGGCGCCGCTGCCGGGGCGGCCGCCACAGCCGGCTTCTCGGGGGCGGCACCCACCTCCGAGCGCAACTTGGCCAGGGTGTCCTCGACCTCGGAGGCGCTGGAGAGCCGCTCGAGCTCCACAGTGATGGAGTCCTTGCTGGTGCCCGTCGCGTCCGTCAGCGCACCGCTGGCCAGCAATTCGTCGATCGCACCGGCCCGGGCGGTCATCTCGGCCGTCTTGTCCTCAGCACGTTGGATCGCCTGCCCGACATCGCCGAGTTCGGTGGAGATGCCGGACACCGCCTCGTTGATCTTGGTCTGCGCCTCCGCCGCCGAGTAGGTGGCCTTGATCGTCTCCTTCTTGGTGCGGAACGCCTCGACCTTGGCCTGCAACTGCTGGGCGGCGACGGTGAGCTTCTCCTCCTGCTCCTGCAGCGTGGCCAGCTGACCCTGCAGGTCGGTGATCTGGGCCGTCAGACCGCTGCGCCGGGTGAGCGCCTCCCGAGCCAGGTCCTCCCGGCCGTGGCTCAGCGCAGCGCGAGCCTGATCCTCCAACTTGGCGGCCTGCGTCTCCAGACCCTTGATCTGCAACTCCAGCCGCTTGCGGGAGGTGGCCACATCGGCGACCCCGCGTCGCACCTTCTGCAGCAGGTCCAACTGCTTCTGGTAGCTGTAGTCCAACGTCTCGCCGGGGTTCTCGGCCTTGTCAAGGGCCTTGTTCGCCTTGGAGGCGAACACCATCTTGAACCTCTGCCACATGCCCATGCCGGTCACCCTTTCGCACTGTGCCTGCGCGGGGCCGATCGTGTGCCGCCGGAGCCGTCCGACGCGGGCCGCCGCATTCGGGCACAGCCTATGCCATCGCGACGACCCACCCGGCGCGCCACCGGCTAGGCGCACAGCGCGTCACGTCGTACCCTGGACCGGTGTTCCGCCGATCCCAGCCCGCCGCAGCCGCCGAGCCCGATACCAACGATGCCGTCACCGACGCCACCGCCGATCAACAAGGCAAAGGCCGGCCCACGCCCAAACGCCGCGACGCCGAGGCCGCCCGCAAGTCGGCCCTGAAGATCCCGGCCGACCCCAAGGCCGCCAAGAAGGCCATGCGCGAACGTGACCGGCAGGCCCGCGCCGTGCAGCGCGAGGCCATGATGCGCGGCGATGAGAGCGCCCTACCCGCGCGCGACCAGGGCCCCGCCAAGGCCTTCACCCGCCGGTGGGTGGACAGCCGCCGACTGGTGAGTGAATTCTTCCTCCCCCTGGTGCTGGTGATTCTCGTGTTCACGCTGATCCCGAACCAGCAGATTCGGCTGGCGGCCAGCCTGTCGTGGTACGCGATCATGCTGCTGATGACCCTCACGCTGCTGTTCATCGGCATCCGGCTGCGATCGGCGCTGGTCAGCGAGTTTCCGGCCAAGGCCGACCGCAAGGGCGCCGTGTTCTACGGCATCATGCGGGCGCTGCAGATTCGCAAGCTGCGGGTGCCGGTGCCGCAGATCAAGCCCGGCGGCGACCCCGTGACACCCAAGGTCAAGCGCTGATCGGGACTAGGCTCGCGGGATGGAGCATCGTCACCTCGGCCGCAGCGGCCTGAAAGTCAGCGAGATCGCCTTCGGCAACTGGCTCACCCACGGCAGCCAGGTGGCCGAGGATCAAGCGGTGGCCTGCGTGCATGCCGCCCTCGATGCCGGCATCACGACCTTCGACACCGCCGACGTCTACGCCGGCACTAAGGCCGAGGTCGTGCTCGCCACAGCGCTGCGGGGCCAGCGCCGCGAAGGCCTGGAGATCGCCACCAAGACGTACTGGCCGATCGGGCCGGGTGTGAACGATCGGGGGCTCTCGCGCAAGCACATCATGGAGGCCTGCCACGGCTCCCTGCGTCGGCTGGAGGTCGACCACATCGACCTCTACCAGGCGCACCGGTACGACCACGAGACGCCACTGGAGGAGACCCTTCGGGCCTTCGATGACTTGATCAGGCAGGGCAAGGTCGGCTACGTCGGCGTCTCCGAATGGCGCGCGGAGGAGATCGAGGCGGCCGTCGCGCTGGCAGAGCAGATGGGCCTGGACCGGCTGGTGTCCAATCAGCCCCAGTATTCGGCCCTGTGGCGGGTGATCGAAGCCGACGTTGTGCCCACCTGCGAGCGATTCGGCATCGGGCAGATCGTTTGGTCGCCGCTGGCCCAGGGAGTCCTGACCGGCAAGTACCACCCCGGCCAGACCCCCCTGACGGACACCCGCGCGACCGACCCCACCGGCAGCCAGTTCATCAGCCGCTGGCTGCGCGACGAGGTGCTGGTGGCCGTGCAGCAACTGGCCCCGATCGCCGCCGAGATGGACCTCACGATCGCCCAACTCTCGCTGGCGTGGGTGCTCAGCCACGACTACGTCTCGGCCGCCATCATCGGTGCCACCCGTCCCGAGCAGGTGTCGGCCAATGTCAAGGCCTCCGGGATCACGCTGGAGGCGGACATCATGGCGCGGATGGACGCCGTCCTGGCCCCCGTCGCCCTGACCGACCCCACCCTGACACTGTCCCCGCCCCACCGGCCATGACGTACCCAACCCGCACGCCCCACTGACCACCGCCCAACCCCGACCGACAGGAGTCGACAATGAGCTACACCTGGCGATACGAGCACGTCGACGGCAGCGTCATCGTGAACCTGCCGGCCAGCGCCACCGGTGAGCAGTTCCCCTCGCAGTCCGACGCCGAGAACTGGATCGGCGAGAACTGGCGTGACCTGCTGTCAGACGGCGTGGACGCGGTGACCCTGCTGGCCGAGGACGCAGTGGTCTACGGCCCGATGAGTCTGCATCCGGCCACCTGACCCTGGGGTTCGCCCACAGATGTGGTTCAATGGAGACGGTCGCCCGCGCGGGCGGCCGAGCGCCTCCACGCATGCCAGGGGAAGCCGGTGCGAATCCGGCACTGTCCCGCAACCGTGAGCCGGTCCACCCGTCGGGCCGCCTAGTCGGAGCACCTGGGGTGGCGCTTCCTTCACTGCCGTCGAGGTCAGCGGTGGGAGGAACCGTCCGAAGTCGGCGGGTCCCTCCGCTCCGTGAGCCGGAACCCGACCGAGAGGACCACCGCATGCCAGCCCGCCGCTTGTTGACGGCTCTGCTCGCCACCCTTCTGGCGCTGCCCGGGCTGATCTTCGCCGCCTCCCCTGCCCAGGCAGACCTCTACCGCTACTGGTCGTTCTGGCAGCAGGAGGGCGGCCAGTGGTCCTTCGTCGAGGTCGCCCCGACCGACATCGTCCCGGCCGACGGCGCGGTCAATGGTTGGCGCTTCGGCGTGGGCGGCGTGGATGGTGCCACCACTCGCCCACCACGGTCGACCGCCTCCTTCGCCGAGATCTGCGGCACCGAACCCGCCGTCACAGGGCAGAAGAAGGTCGCCGAAATCATCGACACCGGCACGGTCGAGGACGCGCCGGCTGGGGCCACGGTGCCCGAGCCCGTCGCGGTATGCGCCACCGTGGCCGAGGATGCCAACGCCGTGCAGACGCTGCAAGCGGTCGCCGACGTGCGCCTCGACAACGGGCTGCTGTGCGGGATCTTCGGCTACCCCGCCACCGGTTGCGGCGATGTGGTCGCCGGCGCGTCCGCCCTGCCCAGCGACAACCCCACGCAGTTCGCACTCCCGGATGAGCAGACCACCGAGGCGGACTCCGCGCCCAATGCGGTGCCCATCGCGTTGATCGCCGTCACCGTCCTGGCGGTCATTCTGGCCATCGTGGCCCTGCTGGTCTCCCGCCGCCGGCGCAACTGACCTTTAAAGATGTCCACCTCAGTCCTGCAGCGACCCCGCGGCACGCTCGCGGTCCGGGGCCGATGGCTGCACCCGGCGGCCTGGTGGCTGTGGGCGATCGGACTGGCCACCGCCGCTTCGCGCACGACCAATCCCGTCCTGCTGGGGCTGATCATCGCTGTGGCAGCCACGGTCGTGGCCGCCCGGCGGCCCGACGCCCCCTGGTCGCGCTCGTTCGGCGTCTTCCTACGGCTCGGCCTGGTGATCGTGCTGATCCGGGTGGTGTTCCAGGTGCTGCTGGGGGCCCCGCAGGGCAATACAGTGCTGGTGACCCTGCCCGAACTCGACCTGCCGGCATGGCTCGCCGGTGTGCGCATCGGCGGCGCGCTGACCGCCGAATCGCTGGTGTTCGCGGTACTCGACGGGATCAGGTTGGCCACTGTGCTCGCGTGTCTGGGGGCGGCGTCGTCGTTGGCCTCCCCCTACCGACTGCTCAAGGCCATGCCGGCGGCGCTGTACGAGATCGGCGTGGCCCTAGTGGTCGCGCTCTCCTTCGCGCCCGCGTTGGTGAGCGACGTCCAGCGCGTGCGCACCGCGCGTCGGTTGCGGGGGCGACCGACCTCCGGAGCCCGCGGGCTGGCAGGTTCGGCGATGCCGGTGTTCGCCGGAGCCCTCGACCGGTCGATCGCACTGGCCGCGGCCATGGATTCACGCGGGTACGGGCGGACTGCCGACCTGAGCACAAGGGATCGACGCATCACCGCGTCGCTGGTGCTCGGCGGCATGCTCGGCACCTGCCTGGGCCTGTATGCCCTGTTGGACGGCTCCTCGGCGTCACCGGCCGGCCTGCCGCTATTGCTGATCGGGGTGCTCGCCGCCGGACTGGGCCTGATCCGCGGGGGCCGACGCAACACGCGCACGCGCTACCGGCCCGATCCCTGGCGCGGCCCGGAATGGCTCACCGCGGGCACGGGCCTGGCAGCCGCAGCGGGGGCCTTCCTCTCCGCCCAGGCGGCGCCGCTGGCCATGAATCCTGCCGTGACCCCGCTGACGTGGCCGCTGGTGCCATGGGCGGCGGTATTCGGCGTGCTGCTGGCCGTGTTGCCGGCCTGGTTCACACCGCTACCGCTGGCGATCGTGCGAACGCCGGCCCGGGGTGCCCGGTGATTGATTTCGACGACGTGAGTTTTCGCTATCGCGCCGAGGACGCCCCGGTACTCGAACACGTCGACCTGCACATCGACGAGGGCGAACTCTGCTTGATCATCGGCCACACCGGTTCGGGTAAGTCGACGCTGCTGCGGGCCATCAACGGCCTCGTGCCGCACTTCAGCGGTGGTCACCTGCAAGGTCGCGTGTCTGTGGCAGGTCGTGACACCCGCCACCACCCCCCGCGTGAACTCGCCGATGTGGTGGGTGTGGTGCTGCAGGACCCGATGAGCGGATTCGTGACCGACATGGTCGAGGACGAACTCGCCTACGGCATGGAGTCGCTCGGCCTACCCGGCGACGTCATGCGCAAGCGCGTGGAGGAGACGCTGGACCTGATGGGCCTGACCGACCTGCGCAATCGGCCGCTGCTCTCGCTGTCCGGCGGGCAACGCCAGCGGGTGGCCATCGGCTCGGTGCTGACCACCCACCCTGCGGTGATCGTGCTCGACGAGCCGACCTCGGCCCTTGATCCAGGTGCCGCCGAGGAGGTCCTGGCCGCCCTGCAACGGCTTGTGCACGACCTCGGCATGACTGTTGTGCTGGCCGAGCATCGACTCGAGCGGGTGGTGCAGTACGCCGACCGAGTCGTGGTGCTCGAAGCCGATGCCGCCCCCGAATCCGGCACGCCGGCCGCCATGATGGCACTGTCGCCGGTGGCCCCGCCGGTGGTGCAACTGGGTCGGCTGGCCGGATGGTCGCCCTTGCCGGTGTCGGTGCGCGACGCCCGGCGCCTGGCCAGGCCGCTGCGGGCCCGCCTGGCCGGCCATCACGGACCAGTCAACGCGTCGGCGCCCACCGACGGCACCGGCCCCGTGGTGCTCGAATGTGACCGCCTGACAGTCTCGTACGGCCCGGTTCCGGCCCTGGACGACGTGTCGA
>JAUPKO010000847.1 GCA_030837395.1 Actinomycetota bacterium
CGGGCGACTTGTGGACCCGTGCCGTGGTGGTGTTCGGGGTCGATCGGAGCCCCACCGCGGTGTCGAATCCGGCTCCGACCGCCGCGGACCCGGCGCCGCAGCCGGGCACCGTCGTGCCCCTGGGCCCGCCGCTGGCACCTGAGTTCACGACCCAGTTGCGATTCGCCCCGGTGCTGGGATTCCCCTTCAGCGGGACCGTGGATCAACTCGTGACGGCTGGCTGGGTGGGCCTGGACGAGGACTCGGACGACCCCTTGACACCGGCGATGGTGGCGGCGATCGCGGATGCCTGGTGGACGACGTCACTGGTGGGAATCGACGGCGCTTCATTGGCCGCCGGCCCGCCTCCCGTGGCCACCCTGGACTTCGCGCTCTCGTTCCCGGAGCCGGCGGACCCAGATCCAGCGGTGTGGCGGACCGGGCTGTGGCACACGGGCCGCGTCATCGGCGGACACGACGGCTACCTCACAGAGGTCCGCACCCTGCATACGTCGGACGGCCGCCTGCTCGCTGTCAACACGCAGATGCAGGCCATCGGCCGGACTCAGTAGCCCGACGACCGGCCCGCCGTCCAGGGCGCGGCCCGCACGTCAGCGTCGGCGGGGTTGGGCGCCGGGCACCCGCGCCTGCGCGGCAGCCCAGGTGTGGGCCTGCGCGACGGCCGTGCCGACGTCGCCACCGGCGGCCCAGACATCGAGGAAACCCGCGGCGAAGGCGTCCCCACAGCCGGTGGTCTCGGGCTCGGCGACGACGTCGGTCACCGGATGCGTGCTGACCCCGTCAGACGTGTGGACGGTGGTCGCGTCCACACCCGCATGCACGGCAAGCACGCCGATCCACCCCGGACGCTCGCCGAAATCCAACACCCGCGCCTCCTCGGAGTTGCTGAACACCACCTCAGGCGCCAGCGAGGCCAGCGACGCCACGAAACGCTCGGTGCCCTGGGCGACGATGCGATTCGCCGTCGGGCAGTCCACGGACACCGCCATACCCCGCGCGTGAGCCCTCCGGGCGACCTGCGCGAGCACGTCCGGCCAGCAGTAGTCCAACAATTCGAACCCGTTGAAGTGGACCACCGTCATGCCGTCGAGCCACGCGTCGTCGAGGTCCGTCAACTGCGCCCGCAAGGTGCCCTGATCCACCAGGAAGGCCCGATCGCCCTCCCAACTGAGCACCGTCGCCACCGGAGCCCGGCCGCGACGGGTGAGGCGCAAGGCGACTCCGGCCGCGGTCAGCGCACCGATCGCCTCGCTGCTGGCGGCATCCGCACCGGCCCACCCGGCCATGACGGCCGGACGACCATGCGCCGCGAGTTGCGCCGCGACGTTGGCCGGCGCTCCGCCGGGTGTGAGCAACCTCGTCACGTTCTGGTGCGTATCAGGCGCCGGGGGACCCTCACACAGCAGCACCTCGTCCACCACGACCTTGCCCACGACACCGACCACACCAGCCACGCACCCAACTTAGGGGCCGGTGCGAGGGTACTGGGGATTTGGCCAACTGAGATGAGGTCGCGAGCTGCGGTGCGGGCCAGTTGAAGGGTCGAGGTTGTCCTTTCAGTCTCAAACCCAGGCGCGCAGATCCGAACCAACTGACCCCGCGTACGCCCATGTCCCGAGGTCGCGACCTACCCTCAAGGCATGCCAGGTCAGGACCACAATGACCAGATCCCGGCCGAGGTCACTTCTTGGGCATCTTCTGTTGCTAATCGAAAGTCCATGCAGGCGAATCGTCGCCGAGACACCTCCGCCGAGTTGCGTGTGCGGCGACTGCTGCACGCCCAGGGTCTGCGATACCGGGTTGACTATTCCCTCCCTTTCGATCGGCGCAGGAAGTGCGATATCGCGTTCACCACGGTCAGGGTGGCGGTATTCATCGACGGGTGCTTCTGGCACGGGTGCTCGGAGCACTACTCGGCACCGCAAGCGAACGCTGAATTCTGGGCGGACAAGATCGGGCGGAACCGTCTGCGAGACCTCGACTCGACGCGCAGGTTGGAGGCGGAAGGATGGACGGTCCTCCGGTTCTGGGAGCACGAAGATCCACAGTCAGTCGTCCGGACCATCACGTCGACGGTGCGCGCCATGCGAGAGACATGACCGACGCAACGGAAATTCGTGCCGATCGGTGCGGCACGTCATCGGCGCTTGGTCGGAGGGTTCAGGCACAGTTGTGCCCATGACTCAAACCATTACGACTGTCGATCTCTTCGCCGGCGCCGGAGGTCTTTCCCTGGGCTTCGAGAAGTCCGGGCTCGGGTTCAGGCCCCGGTTCGCCGTTGAGTCTGATTCCGCCGCTGCCAGAACCTTCAAAGGGCATTTCGGATGCTCGGTCCACGATGGACTGATCGAAGAGGTAGAGGTGTTTCCAGCCGCCGACGTGGTGATCGGCGGGCCACCTTGCCAGGGTTTCAGTCCCCTGGGCAGGGATCGGGACGACGCCAGCCGGAGTCAACTCAACTCACTGTGGCTGCAGTATCTGCGTGCGGTGCGCCAAATTCAACCCAAGGCTTTCATCATCGAGAACGTACCGGAGTTCCAGCGTTCCGCCCAATTCGGCCGCCTCCTGCAACTAATGGAGGACGATCCAGACCTTCAGTCATACGCATTTGCCTATGGGGTGCTCAACGCTGCCGATTACGGAGTGCCGCAGTCTCGTAAACGGGGGATCTTCATGGCGGTTCGTGGTGTTGCGAGCGTTCCTTGGCCACCACCGCCTTCCCATGGGCCCGAATCGGCCGACGCAGCAGGCCCGATGACTGTTCGCGATGCCATTGCTGACCTTCCGAGCGCAACGAACGGCTTCGACGTGACCTTCGGCCGCAATGGTGAACAACAACTCCACTTCGGAAGACGCCCGAGGGAGACCTCAATCGAGCGGTACCGAGCTATCCCCGAGGGCGGAAACCGATTCGATCTTGCGCGAAACAGGCCCGACCTCCTGCCACGATGTTGGGCAGAGAAGCCCACGGGAACGACCGACGTGATGGGACGGCTGTGGTGGGACCGCCCGAGTGTGACGATCAGGACCGAGTTCTTCAAGCCCGAGAAGGGTCGATACCTGCACCCTGTCGCCGACCGGCCGATCAGCCACAGGGAGGCAGCACGCATTCAGACCTGCCCTGATGACTTCGTAGTCGAGGGAACGAAGATCGAGATCGCGCGGCAGATCGGAAACGCCGTGCCCGTGAACCTTGGCGCGGCAATCGCGCACCACCTTTGGGATGTCGCGTTTTCGGACTCCAACATAGGCGTTGCGGAGGACCAATGTCGCTGATAGCGGATGAGCGCAAAGCATTTCACGCCGCCCTGCTGGGAAGTGTCCTCACCATTGACCATGGAGAAATTCCCAGCAACGCTGATCGTGCCAGCCGACTCAGCTGCGAGATCGCTGCTGGCGTTGCGCACCGACTTCAAGTCGAGACGCACACGAATCGCGGTGCTGGTCAGACGGCAGGCAATCAGTTCGAGGCTGCAGTAGCAGCCTTCCTCGACGCAACCTTCAGCAGACTTGACGGACTGCGGCCCGGTCGATGGACCGTCCGTCAGATCACTTCACGCTCGCGCCTTGAGATCGCTGAATATGCCCAATACGCACACCTGGCGGAAATCGAGCGACTAACCGAAATGGAAACACAGCTCGCGGCTGCCTTGGGTATGGACTATTCAATCCGACCCGACGTGGTGGTCGGTCGAAGTCCCGAGACAGACGATGTCATCAACCGACGTGAATCGATTGTGGATCCGATAACCAGCAGGTATTCCTCTCTACGTGAGAGCTCCAACTCGCGGCCCATTCTTCATGCCAGCGTGTCCTGCAAATGGACCATCCGTTCCGACCGAGCACAGAATGCCCGGGCAGAAGCCTTGAACCTGATCCGCAACAGGAAGGGCCCACTTCCGCATATCGTCGTGGTTACGGGCGAGCCACTTCCGAGTCGCCTCGCGTCCATTGCGCTCGGAACTGGCGACATCGACTGCACCTACCACTTCGCCTTGCCCGAACTTGTGGATGCGACGCGTGCGACGGCGAACGCGGGAGCCATTCGCCTACTTCAAACGATGATTGAAGGCGCTCGCCTGCGCGACATCTCCGACCTTCCGCTGGATCTTGCTACGTGACCGTGCCATCGGCATTGACACCGTGAACGGCGGAGGCCAGCACCGAATCGGCATCAGACTGTGGTCAGGAACATCCCCAGCTTGACGAAGGCCCGGATGCGGGCAACCTCGGGTTCGGTGGTGCTGGCGAGCACGTCGGGCAGGACCGTGGGCGCATGGGCGGCGCGGGCGGCGCAGAGGATCTGCGGCAAGTCCGCATCGAGGCCGACGATGCCGCGCTCGGCAACGGCCTCGGACAGCCGGCGTAGGTCCGCCGGGGTGATGAACGGCTGGGCGTGAACTGACTGGCTGGTTGTCATGGATTTGACGTTAAGGCCACTGAACCGACATGAAAAGCGACGGTATGCGGCGATGGTGATAAGTGACACTTATGATCAGGTATCCTGGCCCAATGGCCGGGCTCACCGACGCAAGTGTGCGCCAACTTGAGGCGCTGGTCGCTGTCTCCGAGCACGGCACCTTCGGCGCGGCGGCCGCCCACCTCGGGTTCTCCCAAGCCGCTGTGAGCCAGCAGATCGCCGCCCTCGAACGAGCCGCCGGGCAAAGGCTCTTCGTTCGGCTGCCGGGCCCACGGCGGGTGACGCTCACGCAGGCGGGTCGACTGCTGCTCGAACACGCTCAGACCGTGTTGACCACGCTCGGTCTGGCGGAGCGGCAACTGCAGGAGCTCGCGTGCGGTCAGCGCGGCCAACTGCGGGTGGGCACCTTCCAGAGCATCTCGGTGAAGGTGCTGCCAGCGGTGGTCACCAAATTGCGGGCACTGCGCCCCGAACTCGAAGTCGTGCTGTTCGAGACCGAGGACAATGCCGACCTGCTGGATCGCGCTGCGAGCGGAGCCGTCGACATCACCTTCGCCGCCGGACCGATCTGGGACGACCGGCTGGAGGTGGTCCGGCTCGGGCTCGACCCCTACGTGGCCATGGTCGCGGTCGATCATCCGCTGGCCGGGTCGGCGGTCTTCCCGCTGCACGACCTGGACCGGGCGCCGACGATCGGGCTGGAGGGCGGCACCGTCTGCCAGATGGTGATCGAGTCGAGCCTGCAGGTGTCCGGCGTCCGGCCGAACTACGTCTTCCGCTCCAACGACAACGGCGCCGTTCAGGCCATGGTCGCGGCCGGGGTGGGCACCGCCGTCATGCCGCGGCTCACCATCAACCAAGCCGATCAGGCGGTGCGGGTCCTGCCGCTGGAACCGCCGATCCCGCCGCGGGAGATCTGCCTGGCGTACTCGCGCAGTCAGCCGCTGCCCAGGGTGGCTGCGGACTTCATCGAGTTGGCGCGCGGGGCGGTTCGTCAGCAGGGGGTGCTGCCACCGCCGGACACCGGCCTGCCGACGACTCCGCAGGCGGTGTCGGTGCCCGGCGCGGGTTAGCGTGGGGCCATGGCACCTCATGACCACCCCCTGTTCACCCAGCTCTACCGAGTCCTGGCCCGGGTGGAGGACTCCGGCCCGGTCGGGCGCGCTCGCACCCAGGTGTCGGCGCAATTGCACGGCCGGCTGCTGATCGTCGGGCTCGGACCGGCCGAGGACCTGCACCACCTGCCGGCTGCGGTCACCGAGGTCGTGGGGATCGAACCGAGCGGCCCGATGCGGCGGGCGGCCGAACCCGCCGTGGCCAAGGCTCGTGCCGCGGGGCTACCGGTGGAGGTGATCGATGCCGTCGGCGAGGACCTCCCCCTGCCCGACTCCAGTGTCGATTCGGTGCTGTTCGCGTACGTCCTGTGCACGGTGGACGACCCCGCGCGGGCGGTGGCCGAGGCCCGGCGAGTGTTGCGCCCCGGCGGTACCGTCGGCGTGCTCGAGCATGTAGCCGGTCCGCCCGGATCGTGGATGCGGCGCGCGCAAAGGGTCGTCTCGCCGGTGTGGCCGAAGGTGGCCGGGGGCTGCCGATGCGACCGCGACACCCGCGCCGAGTTGGCCGCCGGCGGCTTTGACGTGAGCGAGCTGGACGACTTCCTGGTCGCCCCGCTCGTCCCTGTCGGGGCCGGACTCAAGGGAGTGGCCACGGCACCATTGGCCGGTTCCGAGTGACGACGGACGCGCGCACCCTCGTCGCCGACGCGCGTCGGGTGACGGTGCTCACCGGTGCAGGGATCAGCACGGCCAGCGGCATTCCGGACTTCCGGGGCCCGAACGGCCTGTGGACAGCAAACCCGGGGGCCGCGCGGATGTTCGACATCGACGCCTACCTCGCCGACCGCGACCTGCGGGTGCAGGCCTGGCGCAACCGCCACGAGCACCCGGCGTGGACCGCGCAACCCAATGCGGCCCATCACGCCATCGCAGACCTCGAGCGGCAGGGTCGGCTGCGCGGGCTCATCACGCAGAACATCGACGAACTCCATCAGGCGGCCGGCAGCGGCACGCATGCCCCGCTCATGGAGGTGCACGGCTCGATCAAGCGCGCGATGTGCCTGTCGTGCGGGCGGCGGGTGCCGATGGTCGACGTGCTGGCGCGGGTCGGCGCCGGGGAGGAGGACCCGCGCTGCGAAGTCTGCCACGGCATCCTCAAATCCGACACGATCTCGTTCGGTCAAGCACTGGATCGCGCAACCTTGCTCGCCGCAGCCGAAGCCGCAGCCGAGTGCGAGGTGTTCCTGGCGGTGGGCAGCTCGTTGCGGGTGAATCCGGTGGCCGGCCTGGTGCCGTTGGCACACGAATCAGGCGCGGCCGTGGTGATCGTCAATGCCGAACCCACGCCCTACGACGCCCTGGCCGCCGCCGTGCTGCGAGACCCCATCGAGGCTGTGCTGCCCACCCTGGTTGGCAGCGAAGGCTAAACGCGCAAGTCCTGTGCCTCATCGAGGGTGCTGCGGTGCTCGAGCCGCTTGGCCAGCTCGTTGAACCCGATGACGAGCGCACAGGCTGCAACGGCAAGGCCGACCGTGATGGCGATGAAGTCCGTCGGCGCACCCAGATCGGTGCTCGCCGCGCCGCCGGGCCACGGCCACAGCACTCGCAACGAGCCCAGCATGAGCCCGATCAGCGCTGCCATGACCAGGTCGTAGTGGTGGTGCAGCGCCCAGTGCAGCACCTGCGAGAACAGCGCCAGCCCCACCACGCAGCCAAGGGCGAAGATCGCCACAATGCCCCAGTCGCGGTTCGCCACGGCGGCCAACACGGGCTGATACATGCCCATCATCACCAGCAGGAACGACCCGCTGATGCCCGGCAGGATCATTGCGCAGATCGCAATGGCACCGGCGGCGGGGTAGGCCCACAGCGGCGGCTCGGTGACCCCTGCGGCCTCCTTGCCGCCGCCAAGACCCAACCCGATGAACACCATTACGGCCACGCCGACCAGCACCGCCCAACGCCGCCCGGTGAAACTGTCGACCAACCCAAGCGCCACCACCACCGAACCCAGCACCAGCCCCAGAAATAGGCCGGCCATCTGCACCGGGTACGTCTCGAGCGCGTGCTCAATCGGCCCGGCCAACGTCAGCACGGCGGTCAGGATGCCGCCGATCAGTGGCAACAAGAAGATCCACTCGACCTGCCGCAGCGAGGCCACCCCGCCGCGCAGGTCGAGTTTGACGAATCGGCCCAGGGCGATCGAGCCGAACCGCACTGCTGCGATCAGCCTTCGATAGATGCCGAAGACCAGCGCGATGGTGCCGCCTGAGACGCCGGGGACCAGATCGGCCGCGCCCATGGCGAAACCACGCAGGACGGTCCACGGAACCTCTGGCAAAGTGGAGGGTTTCATGAATTCAGGATCCTACATTGACCACGGTCCCAGATCCGCAGTCGGCGCACAGTCCGAACAATTCCAGGCTGTGCCTCACGTCGGTGAAGCCGTGTTCGCCGGCCACGCGGTCGGCCCAGGCCTCGACGGTGGGACCGCTGATCTCGACGGTATGGCCGCAGCGCCGGCAGACGAGATGGTGGTGATGTGCCCGCCCGCAACGTCGGTACAGCGTCTCGCCGTCGTCGCGCACGAGAGTGTCGAGTTCGCCGGAATCCACGAGCAGGGCGAGGTTGCGGTAGACCGTGGCCAGGCCGACGCTGTGACCGCTCGCACGCAGTGCAGCGTGCAACTGTTGGGCGCTGAGGAAGCCGTCGTGCTCGGCGAGCAGGTCGGTGACGGCCTGGCGCTGGCGGGTGACGCGGGTGGTGGTCGCCATGACTTGAGTCTAGTCGACCCCTTGTTGGGAACGATTGTCATTACTGGTATCGTGCCTCTATGACTTTCCGTCGTCGCGCCGCCGCGTCCTCCGCCCTCACACTCACAGCCGCCCTGACCCTCGTCGCATGTGGCACGGCTGGCGACGACTCCAACGGCGCTGCCGACGGCGGTGCCACGGTGGTGGCCACGACGACGATCTGGGGCAACGTTGCCGAGCAGGTGGCCGAGTGCGCCGGTGGAACGGTGA
>JAUPKO010000848.1 GCA_030837395.1 Actinomycetota bacterium
ATGACCCGGGTCGAGCGGTGGGCCCGTTCAGAAGGGTTGATCTAACGATGCGTGCAGTTGTCGCCGACCTCACCACCGCCCGCTACCTGCTTACGGCCGCGGCCCAGAAGGTGCCCGCGGGGCGCGGCAAGGCCGCCGGTTGGGGCCCTGGCGGCCTGCTGCGGCTGGTCGAGGACCAACCCCCGCCCCGGCTGCCCGCCGCGCCGGGCTGGGTGCGGCTGTACCCAGAGCTGTCGGGGATCTGTGGCAGCGATGTCGGTGTGGCCCACGCCAAGTCGTCGTTCGTGCTGTCCGCCTACTACACCGCCGAACGGCAGATCCTTGGCCACGAGATCGTGGCGGTGGTCGCCGAGACCGGCCCGGGCGTGACGTCGGTAGCCGAAGGCGACCGGGTGGTCGTGGATCCGGTGTTGTCGTGTGTGCACCGCGGCTTCGATCCGGTCTGCCGGTCCTGCGCGGAGGGATTCCCCTACATCTGTGAGCGGTTCGACGAGCCGGGTGCCGCCGGGTGCGCGTCACCGACGTTGGGCTTCGACGCTGCTCTCGGCGGCGGCTGGTCGCAGGAGGTCGTCGCCCATCAGAGCCAGTTGCACCGTGTCGAGGGCATCGGGTCGCGGCGGGCGGTGCTCGCCGAGCCTGCGTCGATTGCCCTGCATGCTGCCCTGCAGTGGCGTCGGCGGGGCGACCGCGTGGTGGTGATCGGCCCCGGCACCATCGGGCTGCTGGTGACCGCTGCCCTGCGCATGCTGCACCCCGACCTCGACATCATCATGGCCAGCCCGGACGACTTCGGTACGGCGCAGGCGCTGGCGGCCGGTGCCACCCGGGCTGTGCCCAGCGGCCGGGCAGGGGTCGAGGCGTTGGCCGCAACCGATGGCGGGCGGTTGCTCCGTCCTCGGATGACGCCGCTGCCGATCCTCCAGCGCGGGGTCGATGCGGTGTTCGACTGCGTCGGTTCCGCGGCCACGATCGACCTCGCCCTGCACCTGTTGCGCCCCACCGGGACGCTTGTGTTGATCGGCGGCGCGGGCAAACAGGACGTGGATTGGTCGCTGGTGTGGAACCGGCAGTTGACGGTGCAGGGGACCATCAACTTCGGCCCCGAACCCGCCCTGGACGGCCGCCACACCATGGCCCAGGTGGTCGAGTGGCTGGCGGACCCGCGCTACCCGGTGGACTCCCTGGTTACGCATACCTTTGACCTGGCACAGTGGCGTGGCGGTTTGACCGCTGCCTCGGCTGGGCCTCGTGCGGGTGCGGTGAAGGTGACCCTGCGACCTCACCCCGAGTTGCCCCTGGTGCCCTCCTGATGGCCCGCCCGAACGGGCCTCAATTGGTGCAAAACGGCCCCTCGGCCCGCGTCGCCGGGTAATACTGACCGGGTCCGAAGCGCGATCCACCACGCTCGGCGGTCGATGCCGACCGCCGGCCAGGAGGCTCGATACTGTGCCCCGCACCACCGAAGATTCCGCCCGCACCGCTGCCCCCCACCGCTCTCGTAGGGTGGCAGGGATGGCCGCTGCCGTCGTACTGATCGGCGGCGCGACCACCGCCTGCGCGGTCGTCGCGCTGGATCGGCCGACGCCGGTGCCTGATGCGGTCGATGTGCCGGTAGCCCCCGTGGCCCCGCCGGCAGCCCCCGTTGCCCCGCCGGCAGCCCCGGCGACGGCCAGCGACAGCGACTTCACGCAGGTGCCGTTGGAGCAGGGGGTGACCATGTGGCACAAGCCGTTGCCGGACGGGGCGTCGGTGTACTTCGTGGCTGAACGCAACGGTGACGAGGTCACTACCGCCCGAGTGGGCATGGGTGGACCCCGATGCTTCTTCGGCTCAGCCCAGGACGGTGTGCTGCAGGGCCGCTATCGGGTGATCACCGCGGGCAGCGGGCTCGACAGGCAGGCCGATCCGGTGCGGGTCAAACTCGTCGCCGGCACCCTCACGCTCACCGAACGAGCCACAGGGGCCAACCTCGGCGAATACGTGGCGATCGACCCCGCCGATGCCGAGTCGGTCGCTGCCGCGCAAGCCGCGTTGGACTCGTGCGCAGCGGTGCGGGCAGCCCCTGCCACCGCCACCCCGCGCTAGCGCCAGGTCAGGTGTTGCGCGGCATCACCACGGCCGGCACCGGCGTCGCGCGCAGGAGTTTGTAGGTCATGTCACCGAGGAACACTCGTCGCAACCCACCGCCGGCGGCCGATCCGAGCATCAGCAATTCGTCACCCTCCCAGTCGAGGCGTTCCATGGCCGCCCGAACGGAATCGCCGGTGGGCGTCACCGAATCCGTGGGGACGGTGATGGTGATCTCCGAGAGCGCCTCCCGCTGAGCCGCCACCGTGTCCTCGAGGATCTGCCGCAGCACGACCTCCTCGGCATCGGCGCCCAGGTTGCTGCCGTACATCCGATGCCTGATCAACAGCGTCAACACGCGAACCGGCAGGCCCGCGCGCTCGGCCATCTCCGCCCCGGCGATCAGGGTCGCGAGAGACTCGGCGGTGTTCTGGAAAGCCACGACCAGTCGACCGATCTGCTGCACCCCCTCACGTGCATAGCCGACCGGGGCCGTAGCCACCGGCACCGGCGAGTCGTGCAGCAGCTTGTCCGCCGTCGAGCCAATACCGAACCGCCCCAACGAGGTGCCGGGGGCGGAGCCGATGACGATCAGCGAAGAGCCGCGTTCCTGGGCCATCTCGGCCAGCCCACGACCACTGGAACGGTGGCCGGCCATCGCCACCTCGATGTCGTCCCAGCCGAAGCGGGCGCAGAACCTGGCCTTGGACTCCTCCAGTAGCAGCGCCGCCTGCTCCTGCAGGTAGGCCACCCACTCGACGTCGACGTGAGCCATGCTCGGGTAGTCGAAGTTGATCGGGTAAATGTGGGCCAGGATCGGGGTGGCACCCAGCGACCGCGCGAGCAGCGACCCGAGCGCCATCCCGTCGCTGTCGGAGGAGTCCGGGTTGATTCCGATGATGATTTCCATCTGCTCCTCCAGTGCCGATTCCGATTCGTTAGTAACAAGCCAAGCGCAGCAAGGCCGTTGGCCGCTACGGTAGCGACGTCCACTGCTCCACGTCCGCCCGAATCGGGGGAGCCATGTCGAACGCGACCAGCTTTTCGCATCAAATCCGGCGCATCAAGCCGGCCGACCACATCACGGCGGAGGGCGATCACGGAGGCCTGAAGCGCAGCATGGGCTTGCTCGCCCTGCTGATGTTCTCGGTCGGCTCGATTGTCGGCACGGGCATCTTCGTGATTCTCGGGGTGGCGATCCCCAAGGCCGGCCCGGCGGTGGTGATCTCCTTCGTGCTGGCGGCGGTCACCTGTGCCTTCTCCGCCTTGGCCTACGCCGAACTCGCCGGTTCGATCCCCGTGTCGGGCTCGTCGTACTCCTACGCCTATGCCACCCTCGGCGAATTGCTGGCCTGGATCGTCGGTTGGTGCCTGATGCTCGAGTACGGCGTGTCGGTGGCGGCGGTGGCCGTCGGTTGGGGGCAATACCTCAACGAGTTCCTCTCAACCTTCGGCATCACCATTCCGCCCGAATTCGCCAACCCACCCGGCGAGGCGGGCGGAATCTTCAACATCCCGGCCGTCGTCGTCGTCGTGCTGTGCATGTTCCTGCTCCTGCGGGGAGCCAGCGAGTCGGCCAAGGTCAACACGATCATGGTGTTCATCAAGATCGCGATCCTGCTCTTCTTCTGCGCCATCGCCTTCACCGCCTTCGACGCCGGAAACTTCAGCCCCTTCCTGCCCCTGGGGATGGCCG
>JAUPKO010000849.1 GCA_030837395.1 Actinomycetota bacterium
CCGCATCCTGTTCGCGATGGGCCGCGACGGTTTGTTGCCCAAGGTATTCACCAAAGTCAACCCGCGCACCAGGACTCCCGTGAACAACACGATCATCGTGGCCGTGGTCATTAGTGTTGCCGGTCACTGAGTTTGACCATGTCGGCGTCGTGATGGGTGATGATGGTTTCGGGGTGTTGAAGGGCCCCGCCGGTCGTTGACTGGCGGGGCCCTTCGTCGTGGTGTCGGTGGGGTGGTCAGGGTGTCGCGGTGGTGGTCATTCTGTGGTGACTTCGGTGACGGCGGCGCGGGCGGAGGATTCGTCGACGATGGATTTGTTGTCGGCGTAGGCGGCGATCAGTGATTGGATTGCGAGGTTGTTCACCGCCCGGGGCAATCCGCGGCTGACTTGGTGGATGAGGGCAGCTGCGTCGTCGCTGAACAGGGTGTCGTTTCGCCCGGCGAGGGTGATGTGGTGGGACAGGTAGGTTTTCGTTTCTTCTGGTTGCATGCCGGGCATGGCGTAGCGCAGCGCGATGCGTTGGTCGAGGGCGGCGAATGTGCCGAGTTTGATTTTGCGGCGCAGGGTGGGTTGGCCGATCAGGAGGGCGGCGAACGGGCTGCGGGAGTCCATGTCCGCGTTGGTCAGCAACCGTAATTCTTCGAGTTGTTCGGTGTCCAGGAGGTGGGCTTCGTCGCAGATGACGGTGACGGCGCGGCCGCGTTCGTTGTCCTCGGCGGCGAGCAGTGCGGTGGTTTGCGGGATCAGGTTGGCTTTGTGGAAGCGGGGAACCCCGCCGAGCGCGGTGACGATGCCGCCGTAGATGCCGCGGGTTCCGGTGGAGGGGTTGCCCAGGTAGACGATGGTGTGTCGGCTCTGGTCGAGTCCGGCCAGGGCGGCGCGCACGGCGACGGTTTTGCCGGCGCCGACTTCACCGGTGATGACGCCCAGGGATCGTCCGGTGATGCACCAGCTGATGCGGGCGACGGCTTCGTTGTGGCCGTGGTGGCGGTGCAGCATCGATGGGGCCAGGCTTTTACCGAACGGCATCGTGGTGAACCCGTAGAAGGCGGGCAGGTTCTGGATGCTCATGCTGGGTCACCGCCGCGCACGCTCAGGTCGGTGAGGGCCAGTTGCCCGACGATGGGGTCGGCGTCGGGGTCGGTTGCGGTGGTGGCCGCGTCGGCGGTCGCCGGCGGGGTTGGCGGGGTCAGGTGGGCGTAGTTGATCTGGGTGGCCAGTGTGTGCTGGTGGTGTTCGGCGATCAGGTGCAGGTAGTCGATGCCGGTGGGGCCCGGTGGTGGCGTCGGGGCGGTGTCGGGTCCGGCGTCGGGGTGGACGTGGCGCCCGATTGTGTGGGGGACGGCGTGGCCCATGGGTCGACCTTGGTAGCGGACTTCCATGCGGGTCATGTCCATCGGGTCGAACACGACTTCGATTTTTCGTCCGATCAGGGAGGCGTCGACTTGGTAGGTGTTGGTGTGCACGCTGATGGTGGCGGTTTTGGTCACGGTACGTTCGTGGGACCATTTGAATGCCTCGGCCAGCAGGTCCGGGGCGGGCAGTGTGGGTGGGCCGGCGGCCAGGAATCGGGGCAGCGGCTTTTCGCCGGTTTCGGAGTGGACCCGGTGGTGGTAGACCGTTTCGACCCAGGCGGTGAACAATTCGTTCAGTTCGGTCAGGTCGTTGATCGCGGCGAGGGCGTCGGGGGTGACCAACTCGACGAGGAATTGGTCGCGCACGGTGCGGAAGAAACGCTCGATTTTGCCCCTGCCGGCGGGTTGGCCGGGCCGGGAGTGAACCAGTCGGATCCCCGCCACGGCCAGTGCCCGGCGTAGCTGCCCGGAGACCATCGCGGCTCCGTTGTCCAGGTAGACCACGGTCGGGATTCCGCGGGACGCGAGCCCGGCGCGCAGCGCCGACTCCAGCCGCAGAGTGTCTTCGCTATACGACCACCGGTAAGCGACCAACGCGCGGCTGTAGTCATCGATGAACGCGAACAGGTACGTTTTGCGGCCGGCGACCATCGGCCCGTGCAGCGCGTCACCGGTCCACCTGTCGTTGCGCGCCTCGGCCTGGAACCGGCCGAACGCTTTCGGCGCCATCCCGTGGGGTCGGGTGGTCAGTTCCAGCCGGGCGAAGTGGCGCTGCAACGTGCGCGCCGACGGGCACGGCCCACCATGGGTGGACAGGATCTGCGCGATGTGTGCCGCGGTACGCGCCGGGTTCTCCCGCTTCAACGCCGCCGCTAGTTCCAGGACTTCGGTCGGGGTCCTCGGTACCGCGCCACGCGGGGAGGGCACCAGCGCCTCGAACCCGCCGGTGCGCCAGGCGCGGATCCACCGGTCCAACGTCACCCGCGACACCCGCACCGGGGTACCGAACGGGCCGACATGGTCGGTGTCGGCCAACGCGCGCACCATCACGCCACGATCCCGGTGACTCACACCGGGATCGGCCGCCTCGCGGATCAAAGCGAAGCGGAACAACCCGATCTCCTGCGCCCGACCCACCCGTGACCCGCCCCGACGATCAACACCTGCCATTACTGCCTCCCACTACTCGCTGCCGGCCGCCGTGACCGGTCCGGGTCCAGGCTGGGCCAGCGGCCGTTCACCGGGGAAGGGGCAACTCGTGTTGGCCGCTACCAGCGCACACCACCACCGATGTCGCCGACCGGTATCGGGCCCAGCAGCGCACCCGCCGACGCCACCGAGACGAACTCCCACGGCGGCCGGGGACCGAACCGGCGGGCCGCCGCAGCAGCGGCCACACC
>JAUPKO010000005.1 GCA_030837395.1 Actinomycetota bacterium
CAGCACGATCCCTCGACCCGCAAGGTCAGATCGGATCGATTCCAAGGCATAGAGCGCGGTGATATCGACCTCAACGTTGGCCTCCATATTGAGCAACAGCCAATACACCTCGCCGGTACCTTCGAACTCCGCCACCGCCGCGAGCGCCTTGAACCGGAAGTCGTCGGCGTTGGCGAAGAACAGTGGTGAGTCGTAGCGGTACACCACCAGCCCCGGCACCGTGCTCGCCTCGGGATAGTCGTCGACGTCGTGCATCCCTGCTAGGCCGGGCACGAAACCCACCACGGCATCGTGCGGACGCGCCACTCGGCGCAGCATCTCGGCCACCGACAGCGCCACCGCCAGCACGACGCCGTTGAGGATTCCCAGGATCAGCACGCCGGCAAGGGCGGCGATGGCCAGCAGGAACTCGGACGTGCGGAAGGCCCACAGCCGCTTGAACCCGGGCACGTTCACCAGTCGGGTGGCAGCGAACACCACGATGGCGCCCAGAGCGGCGGTGGGGAACTTGGCCAGCAGCGGTCCGAGGGCCAGGATTACCGCCAGCGTCCACAGCATCGCCACCAGGGAGTACCTCTGGGATTTGGCGCCGGCCGTGGTGGCCAACGCTGTGCGACTGCCGCTGCTGCTGATGGTGAAGCCCCCGACCACGCCTGCGGCAACGTTGGCTGTGCCCAGCGCGAACAACTCCTGGTTGGCATCCACTTGTCCGGTCGACTCGTTGGCGAAGGCGCGTGCGGTGAGGATGAAATCGGTGTAACCGACGAGCAGCACCCCCACGGCCGGTCCCGCCAGGAGCATGAGGTCAGACCAGGTGGGGAGGCCCAGATCCGGAGGGCGCGAGTCGAACGTCCCGACCACTTTGATGCCGTGGCCGTCCAGGCCCAACAGGGCCACCGCCACGGTCGAGAGCAGCACGGTCAGCAGCGGGGCGGGGGCGCGCGGCCAGCGCCACGACACCAGGAACAGGAAGCCCAACGCGGTGACGGACAGCGCCAGGGTGGCGGGATCCGCGTCGCGCAGGTGGCCGGCGAACGAGGCGACCTCGGCGACGAAGCCCTCACCCTCGACATTCACTCCGGTGAGTTTGGCCAACTGCCCGGACACCATGAGGGCGGCGACTCCGGCCATGTAGCCGATCAGAACGGGCAGCGACAACAGGTCGGCGACGAAGCCGAACCTGAGCAGCCACGCCACCAGACCCAGGATGCCCACCATGACGGCGAGGCTGGCCGAGAGCACCGCGTACCGCTGCGGGTCGCCCTGTGCCAGCGGTCCCACGGCGGCGGCCGACATCAGTGCGGTGGTGGATTCCGGCCCGATCGACATCACCCTTGAGGAGCCGAACACCGCGTAGAGCGCAAGGCAGGGGATCATTGTCCACAGTCCGACGACCGGCGGCAGACCGGCCACGGTCGCGTAGGCCATCACCTGTGGCACGAGGTAAGCCGTCACCGTGATGCCGGCCAGCACGTCGCCGCGCAGCCAGCGCCTGCGGTAGCTCAGCAACGTGCTGAGGTTGGGGGCGGTGGGCCAGCCGCGGTAGTCGGCCATGGTCACGCTGCCTCGGCGGCGTCGGTGCCGGACCTGCCCGATGCTGTGGCCACGTATCCATCCTGGCCCACGACGGGCAGGTCTTGCCCGACAGTGCGCTGGCCCGGCGCTGGTCGGGGTCAGCGAGGTGGGTTGTCGGACCGGGGGTGCACAGTGGGCCGAAACGAAGGGAGGCCATCGACGTGATGGATTCGTACGAGGTCAGGGTGCCGACCGGCGGGCCGGGCCGCGCCATGACTGCCCGGGCGGTGGTCGACCAGGTGCTGATCGCCATGGCACCGGTGGGGGCGGACGCGCGGGCGGGCCAGCTGGAGGCGGTCGAGGCGCTGGTGCGGGAGCATCGACGGGTGCTGGTGGTGCAGGCCACCGGATGGGGCAAATCTCTGGTCTACTGGGCGGCGACGATGGCCCGGCGTGCCGGCGGTGCCGGTCCCACGGTGGTGATTTCGCCGCTGTTGGCGCTCATGCGCAACCAGATCGAGGCCGCTGCTGCGGCTGGTCTGCGTGCGGTGTCCGTCAACTCGTCGAATCTGGACGACTGGGAGGACGTGTTCGACCAGTTGGATCGTGACGCGGTCGATGTCTTGCTGGTGTCCCCGGAGCGGCTGGCCAATCCGAGGTTCGCCCATCGCGCGATGCCGCTGTTGGCGCGTGCGGGGCTGCTGGTGATCGACGAGGCACACTGCATCTCGGATTGGGGTTTCGACTTCCGGCCGGACTACCAGCGCATCGCCCAAGTGCTGCTCTCGCTGCAGGACGACACCCCGGTGCTGGCGACCACCGCCACCGCGAACGAACGGGTCACCGCCGATGTCGCCGCCCAATTGGGTGCCCAAACCCTCGTCCTGCGCGGGCCGTTGGCGCGGTCGTCGCTGCGGCTGGCCGTGGTGCCGGGGTTGGCGTCCGTGGCGCGGTTCGCTTGGGTGCACGAGGCCCTGTGTGGCTTCGACGGGTCTGGCATCGTCTACTGCCTCACGGTCGATGAGGCGAACTCGTTGGCAGGTTTCCTAGCCGGGCAGGGGCACGTCGTGGCCGCCTATACGGGGCAGACGGACCCGCAGGATCGTGCCCGCATCGAGGATGATCTGCGCCACAACAGGCTCAAGGCGGTCGTGGCCACCTCGGCTTTGGGTATGGGCTACGACAAGCCAGACCTCGCGTTCTGTGTGCATGTGGGGTCGCCGTCGTCGCCGGTGGCGTACTACCAGCAGGTCGGCCGGGCCGGGCGGGCGCTCGCCAATGCCCATGGGGTGCTGCTGCCCGCCGGGGCGGCCGATGAGCGGATCTGGGACTACTTCGCGACCGCGTCGCTGCCGGACCCCCAGTTGGCGCGCCAACTGATCGAGGCGCTCAGCGACGGCCCGGCGACGCTCGTGGAGTTGGAGAATGCCACGGGTGCCCGTCGCGGCCGGGTCGAGATGATGCTCAAGCAATTGCGGGTCGACGCGGTGGTGCATCACAGCGCAGGAGCGTGGTCAGCCACCGGAAAGCCCTGGCATCACGACGCGGCCAAATACGACGCGATCCTGGCGGCCAGGCGACGAGAGGCGGCTTTGATGCGCGACTTCGCCTACGGTCGACGCTGCCTCATGCAGGTGCTGGTCGATGCCCTCGACGATCCGCATGCCGCTGCGTGCGGCCGGTGCTCGGTCTGCACCGGGCAGGTGCCGGCGCCGGGCGCGGTGCCGGGCGCGGAGTCGATGCGGGCGGCGTCGGAGTATCTGCGTCGTCGGGTGCGGGTGGTCGAACCGCGCAAGATGTGGCCGCGGGGCTGCTCGCGCAAGGGTCGGATCGTGGGGGCCCAGGAGGGACGTGCCGTGGCATTCGCCGACGACCCGGGCTGGCCGGAGGTCGTGGCCGAGACGAATTCCCCGGATGCCCCGCCGACCGCCGAGTTGGTGGCTTCGATGGTCGAGGCAGTCGCGGCATGGGGCCCGGAGCGGCCGGTGGCAATCGTCGCCGCACCCGACTTCGCGCACCCGACTCGGACTCACGGCCTGGCGCGCGAACTGGCGCAGCACTTCGGGATTCCCGTGTTGGAGGCGTTGCGGGTGGCGGGTCCGCAGCCGTCGGGCGACGCGGCCAGCGGGGCCGTCGTGCGCTCGCTGGACGCAGCCATCCGGGTCACAGGGCAGGAGGTGGCGGGGCCGGTGCTGCTCGTGGCCGAGGCGGCCCGGACCCGGTGGACCCTCACGGTGGCGGCCGCC
>JAUPKO010000001.1 GCA_030837395.1 Actinomycetota bacterium
GGTCTGACGACCGGTTTGGCGACGGTGTCGCGAAGGCTCACGTCGATCCCATGTTCTTGAGGAACACCAGGGCGAGGCCGATCAACGTGAGTTCGGGGCAGTGTGCGGTGATTGTGCGGGATTCGGGTACGACCACTTCCGCTAGGCCGCCGGTGGCGATCACCTCGGAGATCCCTGGGATTTCGGTGCGAATGCGGTCGACGAGGCCGTCGACTTGACCGGCGAATCCATATAGCGCGCCCGATTGCAGCGCCTCGACGGTGTTCTTGCCGATGACACTGCGCGGTCGCACAAGTTCGACTTTGCGCAATTGGGCGGCGCGTGCCGAGAGCGCATCGAGCGAGATTTGGATTCCCGGGGCCAGCGCGCCACCGAGGAAGTCACCGGAGGCCGACACGACATCCAGATTCGTGGAGGTCCCGAAATCCACGACCACGCAGGGGCCGCCGTAAAGGTGGTGGGCAGCGAGGGTGTTGACGATCCGGTCCGCGCCGACCTCGCGCGGGTTGTCGGTGAGCACCTGCACGCCGGTCTTGATGCCGGGCTCCACCAGGATGCGGGGCAGGTCGCCGTAGTACTTGGCCAGCATCAAGCGCATTTCGTGCAGCACGGCCGGGACCGTGGAGCACAGCGAGACGCCCGTGATGGGCGTGCCGCCGAGCAGTCCGCGGAAGGTGAGCATCATCTCGTCGGCGGTGGACCGGGGGTCGGTCTTGATGCGGAAGGAGTCCGCCAGGGTGTCGCCGTCGAACAGGCCGAGCACCGTGTTGGTGTTGCCCACATCGATCGCCAGCAGCACGAGTCACGCCTCCCGCAGGTCGGCGCCGATGTCGAGCACCGGCGCGGAATGAGTTAATGCCCCGACCGCGATGAAGTCCACACCGGTGGACCCGACCTCGGCGGCGTCGGCAAGCGTAAGGCCCCCCGAGGCCTCCAGCCGCGCCCGCCCCGCGGTGATAGCCACAGCTTCGCGCATCTGGTCGGGGTCGAAGTTGTCCAGCAGCACGAGGTCCGCCCCGGCCGCCAGCACCTCTTCAAGCTGGTCCAACGAGTCCACCTCGACTTCCACCGGAACGCCGGGGAACTGCCTGCGAACTGCTTCGAAGGCCGCCGCCACCCCACCTGCTGCCACCACGTGGTTGTCCTTCACCAGGGCGGCGTCAGACAGGAACATGCGATGGTTCACGCCCCCGCCGCAGCGCACGGCGTATTTCTCCAACACCCGCAAACCCGGTGTGGTTTTCCGGGTGTCGCGCACTCGGGCACCGCTGCCGGCCAGCGCGTGGGCCCAGCGATTGGTGGCCGTGGCTACGCCGGACAGGTGGCATAGCAGGTTCAGCGCCGACCGCTCGGCGGTCAGCAACTCGACCGTGGGGCCGACCGCTGTGAGCAACACCTGCCCGGCCGTGACGGCGTCGCCGTCGGCGGCCGACAGGGTCACGGCGACGTGACCGGTGCGTTCGAGTACCACCGCAGCCACGGGCAGACCCGCCACCACACCAGGAGCGCGAGCCACGAGGTCCAAGGCGCTCACCTGGTCGGCGGGAACCGTCGCGGCAGTGGTGATGTCGATACCGCCGCCGAGATCCTCCGACAGTGCCCGATCGGCCAGTTCCCGCAGGGTGTCGGCAGGTAGTCCCTGCGCGCTGAGTGCCGCTGAATGGTCGGTTGGCTGGAGTGCCATGTCAGTCCTCCTGGGGTACGTGCACCGGTTCGTAGGCCACCTCGAGCGAGCCATCGGGCAGCAGCGTGCTGACGATCCGTCGGCGCCAGCGGGCATCGTCGCGGTCCGGGTAGTCCTCCCGCCAGTGCGAGCCGCGGGTCTCGGCCCGGATGCCGGCGGCGGTGCCGATGGTGACGGCCACCCCCTGCAGATTCGTGGTCTCCCAGGTCTCGGTGCCGGCGTCGGTTTCAGCGGCTGTCGGCAGGTCGGCGAGTCGGCCGAGGGCATCGTCGATCGATGCGGCCGAGCGCAGCACTCCGACACCATCGGTCATGGCCTGTTGCAGAGTTGGCCTGGCGTCGGCGCTCAACAGACTGCGCACGGCCGTCGGCGGCACGGGGTCGGCGCGGTCAGGCAGGCCGGAGGGCAGCAGGGAGCCGATCCGGTCGGCAAACACCAGCCCCTCCAGCAGGGAATTCGAGGCGAGGCGATTGGCCCCGTGAACCCCTGTGCAGGAGCACTCACCGCAGGCGAACAGGCCTGGGATCGTAGTCCGGCCCCAGGTGTCGGTCCGCAACCCGCCGGAGGTGTAGTGCTGGGCCGGGGCCACAGGGATCAGGTCGGTCACCGGGTCGATGCCGTGGCTGCGCGAGCTGGCCAGAATCGTCGGAAACCGCTCCTGCCACATGGTCGCACCGAGGTGACGGCCGTCGAGCCACATGTGGGGCGCCTCGGTGGCGCGCATCCGCCGCATGATGGCCTTAGCCACGACATCTCGTGGCGCGAGGTCGGCCAACGGATGCTGATCGGCCATGAACCGCACGCCGTCGGCGTCCACCAGGAAGGCGCCCTCGCCGCGCACCGCCTCGGAGACCAGCGGCTGCTGGCCGGCGGCCTCCCCGCCGAGCCACAACACTGTGGGGTGGAACTGGATGAACTCCATGTCGGCCACTGCCGCCCCCGCCCGCAGCCCCAGGGCCACGCCGTCACCGGTGGCCACCGCGGGATTGGTGGAGGCGTTGAAAACCTGGCCGATGCCACCGGTGGCCAGTACCACCATGGGCGCCAGGGCGGCCCCGACACCGTCCTGCTGGCCTTCTCCGATCACGTGCAACGTCAGGCCCTGCGCTCGGCCGCGATCGTCCAGCAGGAGGTCCAGCGCCAGAGCGTGCTCGATCACGGTGATTTCCGGGTTGTTGGCGACTTCGGCCACCATTGCGCGCACGATCTCGGCGCCCGTGGCATCACCCCCGGCGTGGGCGATGCGGCGCAGGCCATGGCCGCCCTCCCGAGTGAGAGCCAGGTCGCCGGCGGCGTTCCGGTCGAACTCCGTGCCCCAGCGGACCAGGTTCGCGATGGCTCGCGGGCCGTCGTTCACCAGGACGTCGACGGCGGCCACATCGCACAGGCCCGCGCCCGCCACCAGGGTGTCGTGCCGGTGGGCGGCGGGTGAGTCGTCGTCGGCGAGGGCGGCGGCGATGCCGCCTTGAGCCCAGCCGGTCGAGCCCGCCGTCACGAACGATTTGGTGATCACCAGCACCCGCAGGCCCGCCCGCCTGGCATGGATGGCCACGGCCAGGCCGGCGATACCCGAGCCGACGACGATCACATCGGCGGACCGCTGCCAGCCGGGTTCCGGTGCGGCCAGTCCAGTGGCGAGGACCTGGCCGGTGGCCGTCACGGAGTGCCCACAGTGACGGCGCAGTTGTCCAGCAGGCGGGTGCTGCCCAGCCGTACCGCCACCAGCAGGCGGGCCTCCCCGCGATTCGGTGCCGGGCCGAGGTCAGGTGCCCGCAGCGCGAGGTAGTCGATGTCGAGTTCGGCCAACTCGGCGCCGGCCGCGTCGAGGATCCCAGTTGCGTCGGCCCCCGTCGCCCCGGCCTTCCTGGCCGCCGCCAGTGCTCGTGGGATCGCCGCGGCACGCTGGCGATCATCGGCACTGAGGTAGACATTGCGGGAGGACCGCGCCACGCCGTCAGGTTCGCGATCGGTGGCAACACCGACCACGTCGATCGGCAGATTGAAGTCGGCCACCATGGTGCGGATCAGCACCAGCTGTTGGTAATCCTTCTCTCCGAACAGCGCCACGTCGGGTGCGGTGATCGCGAGCAGTTTGAGGACGACCGTGAGCATGCCGGAGAAGTGCCCCGGCCGGCTGTCGGCTTCCAGCCCCAGCCCGGCGGCGCCCGACTCGACCCGGGTCTGCGGCGCTCCGGCAGGGTACATCTGGGCGCCGGAAGGGGCGAAGACGGCGTCCACTCCGACGGTGGCGCACGCGTCCAGGTCGGCCTGCAGCTGGCGCGGGTAGCGATCGAAGTCTTCGCCGGCGCCGAACTGTAGGGGATTGACGAAGATGGTCACCAGCACGTCGCCCTGCGCGCCCACTAGCTCCCGGGCCGCCCGCATGAGGCTCAGATGGCCCTCGTGTAGGGCGCCCATGGTCATCACCACAGCGCGTGGCCGCGGGGGTAGCGCCCGCACGTCGGCGATGGTGCGCAGGACGCGCGGGTGGCCGGTCGCGGTGTTGGTCATGAGTCGTCTCCAGCGGCGAGGACCTCGAGCAGAGCTTCCGCACGGGCTGCGGTGAGCAGACCCGCGGCCAGGGCGCGGTCCGCCGTCAGGCGAGCCAGGGCCAGGTAAGCGGCGCGGGATTGCGCCGAAACCTCTGCCAGCGAGCGCAGGTGCTGGCGGACGGTGGCCGCATCGCCGCGCACGACTGGGCCGGTGAGCGCCGGATCACCCTGGCGCAATGCGTTGTCCAAGCTGGCCGACATCAGCGGTGCCAGCATCCTGCCCGGCTCGGCCACACCTGCTTTGGCGAGAAGCTCCATGGATTGCGTCGCCAGGGTGATCAGGTGATTCGACGCATTGGCCAAGGCCGCGTGGTAGAGCGCGCGATCGCCCTCGGCCACCCACACGGGATCCCCTCCCATCTCGACCACCAGGGCTTCGGCCACCGGCCGCAGAACCTCCGGTGCGGTGACACCGAAGGGGCAGCCGCCCAGTCGGGTGAGGTCCAGACTCGTACCGGTCAGGGTCATGATGGGGTGCAGGGCGAGGGGCAAGGCACCGGCCGTCGTAGCCGCGTCCAGCACGGCGATGCCGTAGCGACCGCTCGCGTGCATGATGAACTGCCCAGGAGTCACCTGGCCGGCGTCGGCCAAACCCGCCACCAGACCGGGCAGAACATCGTCGGGCACGGTCAGCAACACCAGCTCGGCCTGGGCCAACACCTCCGGCACCGACACCAGGGCGGCCCCTGGGATCAACGCCTCCGCGCGCAGCCGACTGAGGTCGGACACCGCGTGCGCGGCCACCACACGGTGACCGGCCCGGTCCAGGGCCGCCGCCAGCACGGAACCCGCGCGGCCGACTCCCACCACACCCACATCGAGGCGGGGGGGTGCATCCATCCCAGGTACCTTTCCTCGTCGCAACAGCTCGGCCGATGATTCGGCAGCCTATCCGCCTGCCGGGTCGGCCGGGTTCTCGAACGGAAGCTCGGGCTGGTGCGGGGCGGCGTGGGGCTGGATCGGTGCCGCTGGGGGCGACGCGGCCCGCCCCCAGCGGTGCGAGCGATCGGACTTGGCCGCCCGTCGCATGAGGCCAATCTCGGCGGTCATGCTCTGCCCGGCGTCGGCTAGCGGGCGGTGCAGGGCCACCGGCTTGATGGGGCCGGGCACGACATCGAAGTGCACACTGGCCAGCCCGAGCGAGCGCTCCCAGGGCCCCTGCGTGAGCCGCACCGACTGCACCCGCGCGTGCGGCGTCACCGTGGTGCGCTTGGTCAGCCAGCCACGCCGGGTCACGACCACTCGGTCATCCCAGCCCAACCCGAGGTTGCGCCACTGGAAGGGTGACCTACGCCGGGCGATCTCCGGCACCGGGGTCAGGGCGAAGGCGTGCACGTCCACCCCGGGCAGTACCCGCGCCACGACCTCGTTGGCCACGGGCCAGGTCGCCACCGGCAGCAGCATGCTGGCCGAGCCGCCGTTGTCGTCGTCGTCGGAGGAACTCTGGGCACCGGCCACGGTGATTCGCACCTGCACCCAGTCCCGGCGACGCCACAGGAAGGGCTCGACGAACTCCAGCGACGCCACCCGACCCGGTGGAATCGTGTGCGCTTGCACCCCCAGCAGGCCGAACCGCGTCCGCAGGCCGTCCGGACTGTCCGCCACCGCGAAATTGAAGTACGACGCGAAGAAGCCGAACACGGTGAAGAGCGGGATCAGCAGCGCGAAGAGCAGCGCCAGGCCGGCCAGACCGCCGGTGGTCACGACGATCACGATGACCAGGAGTTCCACCGCCAGGGTGACCCACACGGACGTATTGAGCAGGCCCGCCTTGAGTAGGACGTCGCTGGGCACCTGCACCAGCACGGTCTCAGGCGCCTCGCCGGCGTCGGGCCGCACCCCGGCCGCACGAGCCAGCGTCTCGGCCCGCAGCGCGTGGGCGTCGTCGATCGTCAGGTACGACAGGGTGATCCGCGAGTCCCCGCCACCTGCGACCTCCACCTTGACCACCGCCATGCCGAACACTCTGGCCAGCAGCGGTTGCACCACGTCCACGCTCTGCAGCCGAGACAGTTGCAGTCGCCGTTCGCGACGCTCGAGAACGCCGGAGGACACCCTCAGATCGCCGTCGTCGTCGAACCAGAACTCGAACCGCCGCCACTGCAGGTAGCTGATACCGGCGATCACGCCGAGGATCACCACGGCTCCCACGATGGCCGCCACAAGTGGACCGGTGCTCAGTCCCCGAATCGTCTGCAGGAACTGCACGACGGCGATCACCACGATCACCGCGCCGATTCGCACGGCGTGCACCACTGGCGTGATGGGGGCGGTGCGGCGTTTGGCTGTGGCGGCACCGCCCGGAGGCCCATCCGTGGCGGGTTCCTCCGGCCGCGCTGGCACCGTCATATCCCCGCCCCGCGAGATTCGCCCAGGGCCGCCAGGCGATCACGCAGTCCGGAGGCGTTCTCGGGGGTGAGTCCGGGGATGGTCGCGTCGGTGGTGGCTGCCGCGGTGTGCAGGCGGACGGTGGCGATCCCGAAGGCCCGGTCCATCGGACCCGCGACCACGTCGACCAATTGCAGTCGGCCATAGGGCACCACGACCAAGCGCCGGAACAGGATGCCGCTGGTGACCAAGAGGTCCTCGGAGCGCTCCACGTAGCCGTACGAGCGCACCCGTCGACCGATCAGCCACCAGGACCACGCGGTCACGCCCACCAGCACCACGAGCAGCAGCACGCCCACCCAGGTCGGAATCGGCGTCAGTAGCCACACCGCCACCAGCACCAGCAGCAGGATCCCCGAGACGATCCCCTGCGTCAGGCGCCGGACGGTCACGAGTTTGTCCGACAGGCGCACCCACTTCTCGTCGGTCGGCCGGAAGGCGTCGTCGATGGAGGTCATGACCTTCAATCTAGGCCACGATGGGAACCATGGAGCGCATCCGATGGTCCCTTCCTCTGTCAACTCGGCACCCGGCGGGGCACGGTGGACCACTGTTCGACCTCACCGTCGACGAGGCCGTAGTCGTTGATGCCGAGGTGGTGCCCGGCCGACTGCACCGGGGTGCCGAGAAGCTCTTCGAGTCCCGTGACTACCGAGCGGTGCTGGCACTGGCCAATCGGCACGACTGGCTGGGGTCGTTCGGCAGCGAGTTGAGCCTGGCCCAACTGCTGGAGGCCTCGCTCGGTATCGCCGTGCCGGCCCGGGCGGCCTGGTTGCGCACGCTGCTGGCGGAGGCCACGCGGATCAGCCACCATCTGTTGTGGTTGGCCGCCAGCGCGGAGGAATTCATCGCGCCCGGCGCCGGCCGCGTCGGACTGGCGGCGCGAAGGGACGTGGTGGATCGGTTGGAGGAATATACGGGCGTACGGATGCACCCGACGGTGGTGCGCATCGGCGGCCTACGGGCCGATTGTGAGGCCTCTTGGCCGGCCGCTATGGTCTCGTCGACGGCTGACGCTGTGCAGATCGCAGCCGACCTGGCCGCCGACCTGACGGACCCCGCGGCGGGCATGGTCGGGCTCGCGGTGTTGACCCCCGAGGACGCCTGGGATTTCGCAACGTCCGGGCCGGTGGCGCGGGCGTCTGGCGTGGCGCTGGATCTGCGGCTGGACCGCCCCGACGAGTGTTATGGCGCCTTGGCCGACGCGGGCCAGCTGACTGCGGTGGTGCGAGGCGATGGTGATCCGGCAACTCGCTTCGAGGTGCTGGCCGCGCAGGTGGCCGTGAGTGCCGCCTGCGTGCAGGGGTGCGCCCAGCAGTTGGCCGAGCTGACCGGGCCGGTGCAGGTGCCGTTGCCGCGTTCGATCCGGGTGCCAGAGGGCACGGCCTACCACGCCGGGGAGAACCCGGGCGGGATCAACGGCTGGCTGTTGGTGTCCCGCGGGGGGCCGATGCCCTATCGGCTCAAACTGCGCACGTCTTCCTATAACAACGCTGCGGCGTTGGCGGCCGCGCTGCCGGGAACCGAGTTGGCTTCCCTGCCGGCGGCGGTGAGCAGCTTCTTCCTGCTCGCAGGTGACATCGACAAGTGAGGTCCACCCTGAGGTCAGCAGGGGCCGTGGGCGGCCTGCCCCGGTGGCGGCTAGAGCAGGCCCTTCGACTTGAGGAATTCGGTTGCGACCGTCTTGGGGTTCTTGCGGTCGACCTCGATCTGCTGGTTCATCGACTGCAACTCCTCAGTGGTCAGGGCAGCCGAGACCGAGTTCAGCGCCTCGACCACAGTGTCGCTCGCGGCCGGCGTGCTGACGGCCGGCGTGACGTTCTCAGCGGTCTGCAGCTGCTTGTCGTCGGTGAGGACCACGAGGTTGTTGCTCGTGATCGACCCCGAGGACGAGAACACCAACCCGAGGTTGATCTTGCCCTGGGTGAGGGCCTGCACGGTCAAGGGTCCACCGGCGTCCAGCGGGGTGAACGACGCGATCTTCATGCCATAGGTCTGCTCCAGACCGGGCTGGCAGAAGGGACGCTGCGGGCACTCCGGCGGCCCGCCGAGGTTGACGGCATTCGACTGCGACCAGGTGGCCAGATCGGAGAGGGTCGTGAGGTTGTTCGCTTTGGCGAACTCGGCGGTGACCGCGAAGGCGTTCTGGTCCTGGGCCGGTGAGGGGGTCAGCAGGCTGATGTTCTGCCCGGCGGCCAGGGGCTTGGCCGCGGCGTAGGTGGCGTCGGCGTCGCCGGTCGCCAGTTGCGGGGCGTCCGTGCCGTTGACCTGCTTGTTCAGGAACTCGGTGAAACTCCCCAGGTACTCCGGGGTTGCCTGGATCTCGCCGGACTCCAATGCCGGCACGATCACCTCGCGGGTGGTGAGCTCCTTAATCGACGCCTTGACACCTTTGGCCTCCAGCACCTGCTGGTACATGTTGGCCAGCAGGGTCGTCTCGGAGAAGTTGGTGGTGGCGATCGTGATCGACTGCGCACCGCCGCTCTCGCTGCTTGACCCGGACGAGTCGGAGGAGCAGCCGGCCAGGGCCAGTGCGGCGGTGGCGGCCAGGACACCAAACATGCGCAGTCTCATGGGGTCAGAGCCTGTCATGCCGCCGGTCCGGTCCACCTTCGGTGGGTGCAGTCGTTATCCGGTTGTGACCGTGCCGGGCGCGTCCATCGACTGGGCGTCCGTCACGCTCGCCGACCTGATGCCTCGCGGGGTCACGACGCGCTGCACCACGGCCATGAATCCCTCTGCCGCCAGCGAGATCGCCGCGGTGAGGATCGCCCCGGCCACGATCAGGGTGGAGTCCTGCAAGGCGAAGCCATCGACCACGTAGCGGCCGAGCCCACCTGACCCGACCACGGCTGCCAAGGAGGCGGTCGCGACCACCTGCACCGTGGCCGTTCGCACACCCGCCGCCAGCAGTGGCACCGCCAGGGGAACCTCCACCCGCCACAGCACGGCGGAGCCGCCCATTCCCATTCCTCGGGCGGCATCGCGCACCTCTTCGTCCACCCCGGCAATGCCCGTGAAGGTGTTGGTCAGCAGCGGGGGGATCGCGAACAGCGCCAGGGCCAAGATGGCCGCCATGTCGCCGACCCCGATGGCGGTGATCGACGCCAGGATGATCAGCACCCCCAGGGTGGGCACCGCGCGCCCCACGTTGCCGATGTTGGTGGCCAGAGTGGTGCCGCGACGTTGGTGCCCGAGGACCAGGCCGATCGGCAGCGCCACGACCAGGGCGATGACCATGGCTGCCGCGCTGATCACGATGTGCTGAAGGGTGCGGGTGGGGATCCCGTTGGGTCCGGACCAGTTGGCCGGGTCGGTGAACCACGCGATCACGGTCACGACGCCCTCCCTTTGGCCCACGGGGTCAGTCCACGTTGCAGACCCAACAGCAGACCCTCGAACACCATCGCCAGCAGGACGCAACAGATCGTCGCGGTGGCGATCTGCGCGTGATAGAAGTTCTGCTGGAAGCCCGACAGAATCAGTTGCCCGAAGCCGCCGTACCCCACCAGCGCACCGATCGTGACCATGCCGACCGTGGACACGGTGGCGATCCGGATGCCGGCCAGGATGGTCGGCAACGCGAGCGGCACCTCCACTTTCAGCAGGGTCTCGCGTCTGCCCATGCCCATACCGCGGGCGGCATCGACCACATCGGGCGGCACGCCGTCCAGCCCGACCAGGGTGTTGCGCAGCACCACCAGCAGGGCGTACACCGCCAACGCCACGACCACCGTGGTGGGCGAGAGCCCGAAGACCGGCCACAGCAGCGAGATCAGGGCCAACGAGGGAATCGTGTAGAGAACCCCGCTCAGGCCCAGGACAGCACCCTCCCATCGGCGGTAGCGTCGGACCAGCACGGCCAACGGCAAGGCCACCACCAGCGCCAGGGCCACCGAAGCGACGGTGAGCAGCACATGCTGCTTGCCGGCTTCGATGAGTTCCGAGGAGTATTCGGTGACGTAATCCCAGGAGAACCACGGGTTGGCGGCGTCTGCCAGCCACGGCGTCGGAGAGGACACAGCATGGACCGTACCGCCGATCCCATGATCAGGCTTGAAGCGGCCACATAGCGTTATCCGGATGGAACCATCGCCGTGCACGACCTGGACCTCGAGGTGCGCGCGGGCGAGATCTGCGCCCTGGTGGGACCGTCCGGGTGCGGCAAGACGACGACGATGCGGATGATCAACAGACTGGTCGAACCGACCGGCGGTCGGGTGCTGGTCGGTGGGGTGGATGTGACCGAGGTGGATGTCAAGGAGTTGCGTCGGCACATCGGCTATGTGATCCAGGCCGTGGGGCTGTTCCCGCACTACTCGGTGCGCAGGAACGTCGCCACAGTTTGTGCGCTGCTGGGGTGGGACAAGGCGCGCACAGCCGCACGGGTGGATGAGTTGCTCGACCTCGTGGGCCTGGAGCCGTCGGTGTACGGCGACCGCTACCCGCACCAACTCTCCGGTGGCCAGCGACAGCGGGTGGGGGTAGCACGGGCCCTCGCGGCGGACCCGCCGGTGCTGCTCATGGACGAGCCGTTCGGGGCGGTCGACCCGATCGCGCGGGACAACCTGCAAGCGCAGTTCCTTGCATTGCAGGAGCAGGTGCGCAAGACCGTCGTGCTCGTGACGCATGACATCGACGAGGCCGTGCGGTTGGCCGACCGGATCGCGGTGATGAAGCAGGGCGGTTATCTGGCGCAGTACGCGGCGCCGGCGGAGTTGCTCGCTCGGCCCGCCAATGACTTCGTGGCGGACTTCGTCGGTGCGGATCGCACGCTCAAGCGACTGTCGGTGACGCCCCTTCCCACTTTGACCGAGGCGGCAGCCGAAGGATTGCCGGAGGTCCCCGCCGAGGCCTCCCTACAGCAGGCACTCACGGCACTGTTGGAGTCGCCGGCGGGTTCAGTTGCCGTTGTGGCGGACGGGGGCGATCGGCGTCTGCTCACGTTGGCGGCGGTTCACGCAGCCCTGCAGGACGCCGCCTGAGCCTAGCCACGGCGTGCGACGGCCCTGAGAGTTCGGCCGTCCTGGCTGGGCCGCCCCACCGATCTACCCAGCGGGGGCTCCCACGAAGGGGCAGCTGACGTCGGTGGCGGGCCGCTCCAGTCGCACCAGGTAGGCAACGCCGGCGGAGTCGACGCATGCCGAGTCCGCACCCAGGAATGGCGTGTGCACGGTGCCGACGTATGTGACGACGCGGCTGTTGCGGAAGTTTCGGGCCAGGTCGGTGGCCCAGCTGTATTGGGTCAGGGCGTCGCGGGTGGTGCCCATCACCAGCATCGGCGTGGTGGTGTTGGTGAAGTCGACCGGAACCGGATCTGGGGTGATGTCGATGCCGTCGCAGAAGAACAGCGCTTGGCTGGCGCCGAAGCCGAACACCGGCGCCTGTGCCCGGATCCGGGCGGCCAACTCCGCCTGCTCGTCGGCGTCCAGCCGCTGCGGGTAGTCGGTGCAACCCACGAAGGCGGTCGCGCCGCCGTTGATCGGGTACGACGTCGGCCACTCCTGCGTGTCCAGGGTGGCCACGGCCGCCGCCTGCGCTTCACCGGTGCCGGCCACTGCCGTGTCCACCGTGCTCAGCAACGCTGCGGTCTCCGCGTAGCCACTCTGGCTGGACACGCCGTTGGCCACCATGCCCTGCACGTCCCAGTGGGTCACCGCGGCGCCGGACGGCAGGGCCAACGCCTGCTCGGTCAGGGACGCGACCACCCGGTCGTACTGCTGCTGTGCCTCGGGGACGACCTGGAAGAAGAAGCCCACTGCATTGTCCGGTGACGTCGCCGAACCCGCGGCGAAACTCGGCCACGTCGCGTTCGGGTCCACCGGCGACGACAGCAGCATGGCGCGCACCCGATCGGGGTAGTCGTGGGCGTAGACGTAACCAATCCGCGTGCCATAACTGGTGCCCCAGTACGTCAACTTCGGATCGCCTGTGGCCTCCCGGAGGCGGTCGAGGTCACGGACTGTGGCGTTGGTGCCGATGAAGGGGACGACGTCCGGGTAGCGCTCGGCGCAGTCCTCGTTCGCGGCCTGCTCCGACGTGCGCATCTCATCCACCACCTGGCTCCAGTCGACGGGGGCCGGTGGCGGGGAGGGTGTAGGAGCCGGCCGCGCATTCCGTGAGACCTGCGGATCGACCGACGCCACGCGGATCCCAGGTGACGAAGTCGAAGTGTGCCCGCAACTCGGTTGGCAGGGCGGGCACGATCTGCGGAGCGACGTCAACCCCGGACACACCTGGTCCTCCTGGGTTGAAAAACAGCGTCCCCAGGAAGTCCTGCGGGGCCCCGTTGGACTTCGCTCGCACCACGGCGAGGTCGAACGTGCCGGCAGCACCGTCGTCGTAGTCTTTGGGGACGGTCAGTGTCGCGCAGTCCAGGCCGGCCAGCGGTGGCTCCACACATTGTGACCAGACCAGGGTCGGCGGCGGTAACGGGGCGGCCGAGCCGCCGGAAGTCGAGTTGTCGGTCGCACCCTGCGAATCGCCGCAGGCGGCCAGGCCAAGGCAAGCGATCGGGATCAGTAGAACGTTGCGCCACATGACACACCTCATCAGCACCGGCGGTCGGACGCGCAGCGGGACGTGGCTGCCTGGCACCGCGACGGTCATTCCACTGTAGGCCCGACCATGTGGGACCGGTGCGTTAGCCGCCGTGCTCGCGCAGGTAGGTGGCGAACCGGGCCACGAATAGAGGCTCCAGGTCGCCCACAGACTCCGAGCCGAACGCCTCTCGCGCACCTTCGACAAGTTCGATCAGAGACCCTGAGGTCTCGCCCAGGGAACCGCCCTCGGACGACATTGCGGTCATCGCCGGAGTGTGCCGGTACAGGTCGTAGAAGAAGCCGACATCGTGCCGCTTCTCGGCCAGGGCGAACGCCTTGTCCCGCAGTTCGTCGTAGGGCAGATCCTCGTATGACATGGTGGTGATCCTAGCGTGGTCCGCCACGTGGACGGGTGGTTGCTGAGACGCTCGGATGCACCCAGTCGCCACCGTCGTCCGGCGCCGCCAACTCACCCGGCGGTGAGTCCGAATCGTCCGGCAGGCGACAGATCCGTTCAAGCCACAACGCCGCGAGCACGAGCGCAACCGAGGCGACGACGCCCACCGCGCAGATCACCGCACGTTCGCGCGCTGCCGCGTTGCTCAGGTCGGTGGCGTACCACAGTCCGATGCCGCCGAACAGCCCGGCGGTGATCGCCCCCGTGCGTGACGCCGCCATGGCCAACGCCGCCGTCCGCACGGCAACGAAGGGGTCCACTCGGGGTTGGCCATCGCCGGCCGCCTTGAGCCGGCGCCGGAAACTCAGAGCCCATCCGGCCAGGGCGACCGCGACCGCGCCCACCGTGATCGCGGACGACCACGGTACTGGGATGCTGCGGCCCCACACCGTGTCCACCACGTCGGCCGAGGTCAACCCCAGAACCAATGAGATCGCCGCCACAGCGGCCAGCACTGTTGGTCGGGTCGGCGTCACCGCAGGTCCCCCCACACGTACTCGGGAGCGAGCCGCACTGCGTCGGCACCGACGGCGTCAGCAAGCTGCGCCACGGTCGGTCCGGTCGCCCCTGGACGGTCGTGCGGCGCCACCTGCGCCCACGGCACCAGGACGAAAGGCCGGTCGACGATCCGCGGGTGGGGAAGCACGAGGTCCGGCTCCACCACGCGGTGACCGGCGAAATCGAGGATGTCCACGTCGATCGGTCGCGGCCCCCAACGCACCGAGCGGTCGCGCTCGGCGGCGTCCTCAATCGCTCGGCACACCCGCAGCAATTCGTGGGGACTCAGGTCGGTCGCGCCCACCACCACCGCATTCAGGAACTCGTCCTGGCCGGCTGGCCCGCCGGCGGGGTCGGACCGGACCACCGGCGACACCGCCGTAACGTCGACACCCTCGGCCCGGAGCGACGCCACAGCCCGGCGCAGGTGCGCGAACCTGTCGCCCAAATTGGAGCCGAGGCCGAGCACCACCCGGGCGCGGGGCCGTCGGTGCCTGGTGACCGCGACGTCCCCGACGCCGACCGGCATCGGCGCATGGGGCTTGTGCACGGTGGCGGTCACCGCCTGCACACCCGGTAGGGCGGCGACCTCGGCGGCGATGGCGTCGGCAAGGGACTCGATGAGCAGGAACCTAGGCCCGATCAGCCGAGCATGTGCCAGCCTCGCAACCTGGCCGTAATCGACCGTCTGGTCTAGGTCGTCGGCGGCGACGGCCGCCGTGAAGTCGGTGTCGATCTCAATGTCGACGGTGAACTCCTGGCCGATCTCGGCTTCGTGGGCGAGCACCCCATGGTGGCCGAACCCGCGAATCCCTCGAACCACGATTCGGTCAGCCATGCCCACCCCGCCAGGCGGCGGCCACGCGCACGGCATCGGCGCCCGCTCGGGCATCGTGCACCCGCACTGCCCACGCCCCCGCGGCCGCGGCCAGGGCCGTCACCGCGGTGGTGGCAGCCTCCCGCTCGGCGACGTCCCGAGGGCCCCGGTCGTCAGCCAGCAGTGCGCCCAGGAAGCGCTTGCGCGAGGCACCCACCAGCACCGGACGCCCCAACTCGGTCAGGACGTTCAGACCGTGTAGCAGCTCCCAGTTGTGCTCGGGCCGCTTGGCGAACCCGAGCCCGGGGTCGAGCACGACCCGTTCGCGTGCCAGGCCCGCCAATTCGCAGGCATCGAGCCGAGCGGCGAGTTCGGCTGCGACGTCCGCCACGACGTCGACGTAGTCGGCGCGGGAATCCATCTCGCGACCGTGCCCGCGCCAATGCATGAGGAAGTAGGGGGCCGTGGTACCCGCCATTGCGGTCAGCATCGCGGGGTCGGCCAGAC
>JAUPKO010000850.1 GCA_030837395.1 Actinomycetota bacterium
ACCTGCTGGCGCAACACCCGGCGTCCGTGCGCGATGCACTCCACGCCGCCGTCATGGCTAACCACGGCATCCCGGTGGTCGCCACCTTCGACACCGGATTCGATGCCTTCCCCGAGGTCGGCCGACTGGTACCGGAGTAACGGCGACTAAGGGGCGCTAGCCTGCGGGCATGCGCGCAATTCAACTCACCACGTTCGGCGGTCCGGAAGTTTTGCAACTGGCCGAGGTGCCCGACCCTGTCCCTCCCGCCAACGGCAAACTGGTCGTCGTCGACGTCGAGGCCGCCGGCGTCAACTACGCCGACACTCACGCGGTCGAGAACTCCTACCTTTCGCCGCAATCGTTGCCGATGATCCCGGGCAGCGAAGTGCTGGGCCGACTTGCCGACGGGCGACGGGTGTGTGGCTTCACCAACGGCACCGGCGGCTACGCCGAGAAGGCCCTCGTGCGCCCCGTCGACGTGTTCGACGTGCCCGATGGCATGCCCGCCACAACTGCGCTGTCGCTGCTGGTGCAGGGCCTGACTGCCTGGCACCTGTTGCGCACCTGCGGCCGTCTGCAACCCGGTGAGACCGTGGTCGTCCACGCCGCTGCCGGGGGTGTCGGCAGCCTTGCCGTGCAATTGGCCAAAGCCTGGGGCGCCGGCCGCGTCATCGCCACGGCCAGCAGCCCCGAGAAGCGGGACCTGGCCTTGGGCCTGGGCGCCGACGTCGCGGTCGACCCGGCCGAACCGGACCTCGGCGCGGCACTGATCGAGGCCAACGACGGGCGTGGGGTCGACATCGTGCTCGAGATGACCGGAGGTCCGGTGTTCGACGCGTCCCTCGCAGCCCTTGGCAGGTTCGGCCGCCTCGTCACCTACGGCATGGCCTCGCGTACCGCACCGCACCCCGTCGCGCCGGGGTCGTTGATGGTTGGTTCCAAGTCGGTGATCGGCTTCTGGCTGATGGACGCCATCGCGCAGGACCCCGCCACCGGAGTCGTCACCCCCCTGACGGAGCTGATCACGCTGATCGGTCAGGGGATCGTGCGCCCGCTGCCCGGGGCTGAATATCCTCTGGCCGAGGCGCGCGCTGCCCACGAGGCTCTGCTGGCCCGGACCACCACGGGCAAGGTCATCCTGACGACTGGCTGATCAGCTCTCGGTCTCGGCATCGGCCAAGACAGGCGGATGCAGTTCGTGGTCAGGGTCAACTGACCGCAGGAACTGTCGCACACTGGCATCTACCCTGGTCAACGCCGCCACAACGGCCTGCTGATCGGTGGGGTCGGGGTCCGGGATGGGCCAGCGGACGGTGTTCGGTGCGGGATCGTCCCAGTCGATGCCGTCGGCGCCGATCGCAATCACGTAGTCCGCGGCGGCGATCTCGTCCGGTTCCGCCTGCCGCGGCGGGTCGGTGAGTTCGAGGCCGACCTCGCCCATGGCGGTCGGCAGTGCTGGATTAAGAGCCGGACTGGGCTTCAACCCCCCGGAGGACACCCGGAAGCGCCCCGGCGCATAGAACCTCAACAGGGCCGCGGCGGCTTGCGAGCGGGTCGAGTTGTGCTCGTCGAGAACAAGCAGCGACGGCAGCGGCGCCTCACCGGCGGCGGAGCGGGCCGCAGCTGACTGCTCAACCTGGGACAGCGTCAAATTGCCCGCAAGCACCGGCAGGAAGGTGGTCACCTTGGCGTTGGCCGCCAAGTCGGCGTAGTTGTTGAACACCAACTCCCGCAACTCGTGCCGGTGCAGGGTGCCTCCGGTATGGGCCACCAGGCCGTCCACCACTCCCTCGAGTTGCGAGGCGACATGCGGATCAAGGTCGGTTGACTCAGTCATGACGGAATAGTGACGCACAGGGGACTAATGCGCGACATGCCACCTCGGCTTTTGACCAAACGTTCACCTGGTATGGCAACGGTCAGCGATAGCTGACGGTCGCATCCGGCAGGCCCAAGAAGGCGGCAAACCCATCAAAACGCGCGGCCACCCCGTCCTGCTGCGCCCTTGTTGGCCGCCAGGCCCCCAGCGTGAGCACCTCGACGGCCACCCTGGTGGCCCTCACCGACCGCGTCCACGTGGCCCGCACCCGGCCACCGACCACGATCGTGTTGCGGAAGATCCCGTTGCCTCCGGGGATCACGGCGGCCATGGTGGCTGACTCAGCCATGAGCGCGCGGTCCTTGAAGCCCAACAGGTATTCATCAAAGCCCGGCAACACGACCACGCGGTGCGAATCGAGCAGTGGATGCGAATCTAGCGCCGACCTCTCGGCCAAGCTCGCGGCCAGTGCCAGCATCGGCACCCCACCGACATCCACCGTGACCACCCGATCGCCGAGTGCGACCACTCCGGCGCGGGCATCCGACATCGGCATCCCGATCCATCCAGCAAAGTCCTTCAACGTCGCCGGCCCGTGACTGCGCAGGTAGCGCTCCGCCAGAATCGTCAGTCCCTCGACTCGCTCGACCTCCCGCGACTGCGGCACCCAATCATCGAGAAGCGCGAAGGTTTGCTCCTTGCCGCGTTGCGGGCCGATCACCGTCACGCCCACCTGCGAGGACCACCACAGGTAGTGATAGCCGCGTTGCCCGACCGGCTCCAAACCCGCCTCGGTAAGCGCCTCCAGGCACTGCGCCCGAGTCAGCACCCGCCCGCCGGCCAAGACCTCGGCAAGGACCTCACTCGCCCGTCGCACCATGGTCTCGTCGATCCCCAGCCGACCCCAGCGGGGCCCCAGTCCACGCAATTGCCGCGCCCCGGTGACCTCAAGCATCCAACGCGCGTCGGCGGGCGGCACGAAGTGAATCGTGCCGCGCATCGGCCACGTGCGCACGATCTGCCTGTCCTCGGTGGCGCGGGTGACGTCGGCCTCGGTCAGACCCGGCAGCCGTACCCCGAACGACCAGTGCCCGGAGGCCACGTCCTGCGCCTGCATCGCGCCGAACCACTCGACCACCTGCCCAGGTGTGGTGAAGCCGTGCCCGGCCAGCAGCAGCGCCCGCATCCGCAGGGCCATCGCCTCGTCTGCAGTCAGGCTCGCCGAGGGTTCCTGGGCCGCGCTCACCCCCCGAGCGATCAGGCACCACCGGTGGCGACGTAATCGAGCAATTCCTTGCGCGACATGCCAGCGATGCCGCAGCGCTCCGGCGTGCGACCCTCTGCCGCGAAGTCGCGGCCGAGCAGGGCACTCGTCAAGGTGATGACCGACTCCATGATGCGCGTGTCCACCCCCAGTTGCCGACCGAGCCCGGAGTAGATCGTCAGGCCGATCGGCACGTCCTCGGTCAGATAGCGACTGTCGATCTCGCTGGGACCCTTGATGCCATTGAGTGCAGCCACTCCACGGATAACCGACCAGAAGGTGTCCCCCTTCGGCCCGTAGCCCATCGTCGGGTAGGTGTCCAACAGGCTCATGAGTTCGAACCCCAGGGCCTGCCCGATCGCCAGCCGCTCGGCGTCGATCTTCTCGATCGCCTGGCAGACGTGGGGTGTCATGCCCTCCTCGTAGTAGTAGAACTCGCCGTGGCTGTATTCGATGCGGCTTGCCGACAGCAGCACACCCAGGCAGTGCAGGGTCGGGTTCGGGTTGCTCAGCCCGGCCTCCAACACGCTGGACATCAACTCGATGCC
>JAUPKO010000091.1 GCA_030837395.1 Actinomycetota bacterium
CTCGGGGCGGAGTTCGCCAGGAACGTCTTGGCGACGCTGAGCCCGACGCTCAGCAGGGTCATACCCGCGGCGATGCCGATCCCGATGCCCATCACCAACCGGGCACGCCGTCGGCTGATGGCCACAGCGACGAGCACCAGCACCGCCAGCACCGGGATCAGGTACCTGGTGACGGGGATCGTGATGTCGTAGATCAGCCGCGCCTCCTGCAGTTGGGTGGAGTCGAGCAGCACGATCGACTGGTCGGCCGCCGGCGGCAGCGGCTTGCCTTCGAGCACCGTCAGGCCGCGTTGCACCAACTCGTCCTGTACGGCTTTGGCGATGGGCTCGGTGTCCAGCACCACCTGGTCGCCCTCGAGTTGCAGCGGCCCGCCCGAGTCGTCGCCGGACAGCAGTCGGATGAGGCCCTCCTGCAACTTGGTGTTGGCCACCACCCAGAACTCCTCGAACTTCGGCGAGTTGACGATCTTCGTGGCGACCTGCGTGACCAGGCTTTCGATGGCGCCGGAGATCGCCGGTGCGAGTTTGAGGACCACAGCGGGGGGCAGTTCGGCGATCGTCTGCTGCACCAGGTCGTTCTGTTCGATGGTCGTCATCAGCGTCTCGGTGGTTCGGTTGACCAAGGCGTCCTTGATGGCGCGTTACTCAACCAGCGGCGCGACAGTCTGGACGTAGCGCTCGGTGTCGGTCAGGGTCCGTTGGCCCCAGAAGGCCACAAGTGCCAGGGGCATCAGCAGCGAGGCGATCACCACCAGGGACCAGGCGATGACGCCCCGGCCCCGGCCCGACTTCGCGGCAGCCACGCCGGCAACGCCTGCCCCGCTGTCACTCACCTTGCTGGTCATCGACCCTCCAATCGAAAGTCCCCGTGGGCACACTCTGGCACACGTCCATGGGGCTGGGTCGACTTCGGCGCCGCTGGTCCGTGGCGTCCGCTGCTCCGGCCCGCTACGACGACACGGTTGCGACAGGTGCCGGGGTCGTGCGGCGGCTGCGACCGGACAGGATGAACAGGGCCCCGGAGAGCAGCAGTAGCGCTCCGGTGGCCCAGGACAGCGGCACCGACACGCCGCCCGGTGGCACCAGGAAGCCCGCCACCGCGATACCGGACAGCAGGGCAATGTTGATGCCCACGTCCAACAGCGAGAACACGCGCCCGCGGGTGGCGTCGGTGATGCTCAGCGCTACCACGGTGTCGGTGTCGATTTTCACCGATTGACCGGCGAACCCCAGCGCGCTGGCACCGGCGATGAACCCCACGGCAGTCACGCTGAGCAGGCCCGGGGTGGCCACGACCGCAGCAAACAGCACGGTGCCGGCCGACCACCAGCCGGCCGTCCAAGCCCGTACCGCTGGCGGGGTCACCACGGCGCCCAGCAATGCGCCCGCCCCGGCACCGGCGATGGCCAAACCGAACAGCCCGAGGGCGCCGGCATCGGAGTCCGGACTCAGCACGGTCTTGGAGGCGACGATAGCCAACAGCAGCGCGATGCCATAGCTGGCACGGTGGGCCAGCACCCCCCACACGGCCCACCAGGCCTGGCGGGCACGGTAAAGCACCGCGGCACCGTGGGCGAGTTGCACGATCACCTCACGCACGGTCTCGTGGTGCACCTCGGCGTGTGGGCCAAGTAGTGCCACGGGCAGGCGCAGACTCAGCAGGGCGGTGGCCACGAGGCCGACCACGGCGATCGCGAGCAACTCGGCGGTGGTCTGTCGGGTGGCGCCGAGCGCCGCCCCCAGCGACAGCGACAGGGCCGCGCCGATGGCCGCGCCGATCGTGCCGGACACCGGTGCGACGGCATTGGCGCCGATCAGCCGTTCCGGCGGAACCGTGTTGGGCAGAGAGGCGGCCAGCGCGGTGAGGATCAGGCGATTGGTGCCCAGTACGAACAACACCACCAGCCCGAGCAGCAGCACGTGGGCTTCGGCCAGGGTGATGGCGATCAGCCCTGCCACCATCGCGGCGCGGGCGAGGTTGGCGAACACGAGGACTTGCCGGCGGCGCCAATGGTCCAGGAACACCCCCATGAAGGGCCCGATGAGCGAATACGGCAGCAGCAGGACGGCGAACGCCCCCACCACCCCGGCCGGACTGTCCTGACTCTCGGGCGAGAACAACACGAACCCGGCCAGCGCCGATTGGATGATTCCGTCCTGAAACTGCCCCACCACCCGGACCGCGAGCAGTCTGCGGAACATCCGCTCGCGGAACAGTCCCGTCAGTTGCACACGCGCCACCGCACCACGGTAGTGCCCTGCGCGACATTCACAGTGATGCCGCGAGCACAGCACGAGGTCCCTCGCCGGCACAATCGACCGGGAGGGACCTCGTGGAAGGGACGTGCGGAGCTCAAACCCGGCTCAGCGGCCGGATCGAGCAGGTGGTGCGCCTCAGCGCTCCACAGTGCCGGCGATGAAGTCCGCCACGGCTTGGTGGGCCTCGTCGTCGGTGTACTGCACCGGCGGGGACTTCATGAAGTAGGACGAGGCCGACAGGATCGGGCCGCCGATGCCGCGGTCCTTGGCGATCTTCGCGGCGCGGATCGCGTCGATGATGATGCCGGCGGAGTTGGGCGAGTCCCAGACCTCGAGCTTGTACTCCAGGCTCAACGGCACGTCGCCGAAGGCACGGCCTTCGAGCCGGACGAAGGCCCACTTACGGTCGTCGAGCCAGGCAACGTAGTCGCTCGGGCCGATGTGCACGTTGCGGGCGGCGATCTCGTCGCGCAACTGTGAGGTGACCGACTGGGTCTTGGAGATCTTCTTGGACTCCAGGCGCTCGCGCTCGAGCATGTTCATGAAGTCCATGTTGCCGCCGACGTTGAGCTGGTAGGTGCGGTCGACGGTGACGCCGCGGTCCTCGAACAGTTTGGCCAGCACGCGGTGGGTGATGGTCGCGCCGACCTGGCTCTTGATGTCGTCACCCACGATGGGCACACCGGCATCTTCGAACTTCTTGGCCCACTCGGGGTTGCTGGCGATGAACACCGGCAGCGCGTTGACGAACGCCACACCTGCGTCGATGGCGCACTGGGCGTAGTACTTGGCGGCCTGCTCGGAGCCCACCGGCAAGTAGCAGACCAGAACGTCGGCCTTGGTCTCCTTGAGGGTCGCGACGATGTCCACGGGGGCCTCGTCGGATTCGATGATGGTCTCGCGGTAGTACTTGCCGAGGCCGTCGAGGGTGTGACCGCGCTGCACTGTGATGCCGGTCGGCGGCACGTCGCAGATCTTGATCGTGTTGTTCTCGGACGCGCCGATGGCGTGTGCGAGGTCTTGCCCGACCTTCTTGGCGTCGACGTCGAACGCGGCGACCCAGTCGATGTCGGACACGTGGTACGGGCCGAATTGCACGTGCATCAGGCCCGGCACGTTCGTGTCAGGTTGGGCGTCCTTGTAGTACTCGACGCCTTGGACCAGCGACGAGGCACAGTTGCCCACGCCGACGATGGCCACCCGCAGGGATCCCATCTTCTACCTTCTTTCAGATCCGACCGAGCGGCTGTTGCCGCCGGATTCTTCGTGATCGATGAGCTCGGTGAGCCACCGCACTTCCCTTTCCACTCCCTCGAGCCCGTGCTGTTGCAGGGCCAGGGTGTAGTCATCGAGGCGCTCCCGGGTGCGCGCCATGGAGCCGCGCATGGTCGCGCGTCGCTCCTCCAACCGGCTGCGACGGCCCTGCAGGATGCGCAGGCGGGCGTCGGCTTCGGTCCGGGCGAAGAAGGTCATGTGAACGTTGAACCGTTCGTCCTCCCAGGCCTCCGGCCCGGAGTCGTCGAGCAGCGTCTGGAAGTGCTCTTTGCCGTCGGCGGTCAACTTGTAGACGATGCGCGCGCGGCGCCCGCTCAGGGCGGGGGCGCCGGCATCGGCCGGGCCGTCCTCGGCGATCCAGCCCTTGGCCAGCATGGCTTTGAGGGCGGGGTAGAGCGAGCCATAGGAGATCGCGTGGAAAGTGCCCAACATGGAATTGAGCTGTTTGCGCAACTCGTAGCCGTGCTTCGGGCCCTCCTGCAGCAACCCGAGGATGGCCAGCTCAAGGACGTCACTGCGTCGAGCCACGGTGCCACCTCCTTTGGTTATCGGATACCCCGGATCCCGCTTGCGGCGGTCGCGTCGTTGGAACGAAGCGATATATCGGGGCGATATGTCACAACGATACCCCCAGGCGAACGCAAGGTAAACCTCCGCGCGAATTCTTCTGATGTGTGTCGCACCACATGGGCGTAGAGTTGACGGGTGCCCGTGCCTCGCTCCACGACTCCCCGTGGCTACCGCCTCGGCCCCGGCGGGTCGCCGCCGCAGGCCCAGCGGCGCGATCCCAAGGAGACCGAGGACGTAGCCGACCCCCGAGCGCCCCGGCACTGGGTCGATCACCTGTTGCAGCGCCGGCGCACGCTCAGCGCCGCAGTCCTGGCCGCAACCGGCTCCTCCGACGCCCTCGATCCCCACCCCGACCTGTTGCGTGCGGCTGCCCATCACGGCGAACCCACCGAGGCCACCTGCCCGTGGTGTCGCAGCGAGGCCCTGGTGCTGCTGCGGTATGTGTTCTCGGATGAGTTGGGTCCGTTCAGCGGTCGGATCAAGACCGAGCGGGAGTTGTCCGAGATGGCCCCGGACTTCGGCTTCCTGGATGTCTACGTCGTCGAGGTGTGTCCCGACTGCCACTGGAACCACCTGCTGCACACCTACGTGCTCGGTGACGGCCAGCCGCGACCGCCGCTGCGACGTCCCGCGGATCTGCTCGACTGACCGAAGCGGCAGGGCTGCTGCGCCGCGCGCGTGGCCCAACGCGTGCACCTGCGCACACGCGCACCGGGGTCGGGAAATGCCACCAAACGCGCACCACAGTGGCCATACGGAGCCTGAAGTGGCCCGAGAACCCGACTGCGACGCGCGCGTGGCCCGAGAACCCGACTGCGACGCGCGCGTGGCCCGAGAACCCGACTGCGGCCGGATTCGTGGCGGACGTCACCCCGCCCACCCCTGGCCAGGGCGACCCCCGCGAGGGCACACTTGATGTGACGGCGGTGCTGCCCGCAGATGTGCGCGGCGATCCCGATGGCGCGCAGCGACCACGAGCACCGCGGGCCGACGCCGGGCCAGAGCACGAACCCCCGGCGAGCCCCCCGACAGTCCCGGCACCTGGGACTCGGGTCACCCCATGACTGACGAATGTGATGAGTAATGGCTGACACAGACGACGATACGCACGACAACACCAAGGCACCGACGCGGCGCCGCCTCGTGGATTACCCTCGGACCGGCAGGCGAGGGGTGCGCCGCTGGCTGCCCTCGTGGAAGCTGGTGCTCGGCACCCTGGTGACACTCGGATTGCTCGCTGCGGCCGGACTGGCAGCAGCGGTGACGCTGGTGTCGGTGCCCAAGGCCAACGACATCGCGTTGGCGCAGGCGACGACGTTCTACTGGAACGACGGCACCACGGTGCTCGGGCGCGCGGGTGAGGCCAACCGGACCTCGGTGACCCTCGATCAGGTTCCGCAGGATGTGCAGGAGGCTGTCATGGCCGCCGAAGACCGCGACTTCTACCAGCACGGTGGGGTGTCGCCGATCGGCATCGCACGGGCGGCCTGGAACAACGCCTTCGGCGACAACGGCACCCAAGGTGGCTCCACCATCACCCAGCAGTACGCCAAGAACGCGTTCCTCACCCAGGACCAGACGATGGTCCGCAAGGCCCGCGAGCTCGTGCTGTCGATCAAGCTTGAGTCGACGGTGTCCAAGGACGAGATTCTGATCGATTACCTCAACACCGTCTATTACGGTCGCGGCGCCTACGGCATCGAGGCGGCGGCACAGGCGTATTTCGACGTGCCGGCCAGCGAGTTGACCGTCGAGCAGGGGGCCATGCTGGCCGCGCTGCTGCAGTCGCCCAACGGCTTGGCGCCGGAGAAGGACCTCGGCGGTCTAGTGGAGCGTTGGAACTACGTGCTTGACGGCATGGTCGATCAGGGCTGGCTCTCGGCCAACGAGCGGGCATCGATGAAGTTCCCGTCCGTGATCCCCTACTCGCAGGCCGCCTACAACGCCGGGCCGGACGGCTTCCTGTTCGCCGCCGCTCAGGAGCAGCTGCTCACGTTGGGCTACACCGAGGACGATCTGAACCTCGCCGGGTTGGACATCATCACGACCTTCGATCGACAGAAGCAGGATGCCGCAGTCGCGGCGGTGCAGGAGTACGACCCGAGCCAGGAGGTGGCCGGTCTGCGGATCGGGCTGGCCTCGCTGGAGCCGGGCACCGGCAAGGTCGTCGCGCTCTATGGCGGCGCGGACTACCAGGAGAATCAGTTCAACAACGCGACTCAGGCCCGCGGCCAGGGTGGTTCCACCTTCAAGGCCTTCGGGCTCGCGGCGGGGCTCGAGGACGGCATCGGGCTGGACACCACCTACAGCGGTGCCTCGCCGATGACCATCGACGGCTACACGTTGGAGAACTACGACAACCAGAGCTACGGCACGGTTTCGATGCTCAACGCCACGGTCAATTCGATCAACACCCCATTCGTGCAGATGAATGCGGACATCGGGCCGGATCGCACCAAGGCCGCCCTGATCGCGGCCGGCATCCCGGCCGACACCCCTGGCCTGACCGGCGAGTTGAACAACATCCTCGGCAGCGCCTCACCCACCCCGCTGGAGGAGGCCACCGCTTTCGCGACGCTGGCCGCCCGCGGCCAGCACGTCGACCCCACCATGATCACTCAGGTGCGCAGCGCCTCAGGCGAGTTGCTCTGGGAGTGGGAGCCGGAAACCGACGAGGCGTTCAGCCAGAAGGTGGTCGACCGCGTCACCTATGCGTTACGGCAGGTGGTCACCTCCGGTACGGGTATGGCCGCCCAGTCTCCGGATCGGCCCGTGGCCGGCAAGACCGGCACCTCGGACGACTACATGTCGGCCTGGTTCAGCGGCTACACCCCGCAGTTGGCGGCGGCCGTCATGGTCGTTCGCAACGACGCGGCCGGCAATGAGATCTCGTTGACAGGTGACGGTGGCCTGACCACCGGCACTGGCGGTGCCCTGCCGGCGCAGATCTTCGGCTCGTACATCACGTCGGCCATGGTCGACATGGACGTCGAGTACTTCTTCGAGCCGGACTCCGTGTACGACTACACGGCGCCGCCGAGCCCGACCTACGTGCCGTCGCAGGAGCCGACGACCGTGGCCCCGTCGCAGGAGCCCACGCCCAGCGTGACGCTGACGCCCGAGCCGACCACGGCCGAGCCGACGCCGGCACCCACCACACCGACGGCCGAACCCACCACGGCCGCACCGACGACGGTGCCCCCACCCATTGTCGAACCCACTGTGCCCACGGCGGCCCCTAGCCTGCAGTCCTTGGCGCCCAGCGCGGTGCAACTGCCCGAGGAGCAACTCGCGCCCTCGCCTAGCGGGTAAGTCTGGCCTCGGTAGGTCTGGCCTCAGGCGATGTGGGCGGGAGCCGCGCTGCGGCGCCGACGCAGCCAGGTGGTGCGGTCGGGTGCGTCGGCCAACGGCCCGCCGGCGGGGTCGTCGATGCCGTCCACCCGCACCGGATCATGTGCTGGACGCAGGGAGTTGCGGATCAGCATCCCGGCGAACCACACGGTCACGCCGATGTGAATCCAGATCGCCACCGAGTACCAGCCGGCGGGCAGGCCTTTGCCCGGGTTCTCCAGCCCGGCTAGGTACAGCCAGATGGCCGCGAAGTACACCAGTTGCCCGGCCTGCCAGACCACTAGATAGCGCACACGCGGCAGTGACAGCACCGCCAGCGGCAGCAGCCAGGTCATGTATTGCGGTGAATAGACCTTGTTGGTGATGAGGAAGGCGGCCAGCACGAGGAAGAGCATCGGGGCCAGCCGCGGGCGCACAGGAGCCCAGCCGATGAACGCCGCCAGGGCCAGGCACAGTAGGCCGAACACCACCGTGCCGGCGGAGTTGAGCATGCTGGCCGGCAGGTCGATACCGACGATCGACAGGGCCAACCACGGCGATCCGAAGTCCTGT